>JAYWGI010000368.1:0-1867 GCA_043779025.1 Myxococcales bacterium | reverse complement strand
GTGCACGATCAGATTCTCGCCAAGTACCCCGGGGCCAGGGGTATCCGCGCCCCTCAAGAGCTTGAGGCCGCCATAGGCGTCCAGCTTATGGGCTACCGTGATACCTTTGTTGAGATTGGGGTAGACCTGGCCGTGAGTTTGGCAATTCGGCATCCGTTCGTGGACGGCAACAAGCGAACGGCGGTGGGCGCAATGTTCACGTTCTTTGACTTGAACCTGATCGACTTTGAGCGCTCGGACCCGCGTGCAATGGCCAGGGCAATCGAACAAATCGTGGCCGACCCTGACGATCCACTCAAGTGGAAAAAAGCAGACCTTGTGGCCTACGTTGAATCCCTAAATCCTTTCCGACTGGACCGTTAGGCCGCCGAGACCCACACCTCCTGTCAGGTTAGAGCGCGCCCAGCAACGGCCCTAAAGTCCGCATTCAGCTTTGCTCTATCCTTCGCGAACTCAGCTCTCGCATCGGCCCCAGGAGCTTGAGACGGCTGAGGCCATGCGGGCGCGTCTAGCCTGCCGACTCCATAGCTCCACCCAGCTAATAGATTGCGTAGCAATTCGCCCATGCCTCGACGATAGCAGCCCCTTGGGCGATGTCTACAACTGGCGCGAC
This sequence comes from Myxococcales bacterium, assembly GCA_043779025.1. Taxonomy (GTDB): domain Bacteria; phylum Myxococcota_A; class Polyangia; order Polyangiales; family Polyangiaceae; genus JAAFHJ01. The sequence goes on along the minus strand of JAYWGI010000368.1, from coordinate 1,254 downwards.
CCAGCCGGCATCAAGCCACGCATCTTGCGCCCCGCGTTGTACGTGTTGTGCATCTCGCGTGCCCAATCTTCTTCGGTCATGCCGCCCGTCGGGGCTGCGTTGCGTCGCCCCAGCGTCTGCATCACCGCGTCACGCGCCCTAAGGTCACGTGGCACCTCCCGGCAAAAAGCTCGGGCGGCACGGGTAAAGGTCACGTCACCCAGCTCGGCCAGCTCGTTCTCAAACAGGTCGGAGATAGGGTCATGCGCAGGCACATCGATCGTGCGCGCTGCTGAGGGAGAGGCGCCGCCTGCGAGCATGTCGCCTTCTCCAGTGATGAGCCAGTTCGCGCTGACGTTTATTACGGAAGCAAGAGCCTGGAGCGCGGTTGCACCAATAACGGCATCCGGGCGCTCCTTGAGTCGAACTTTGTAATTGCTTATGGTGCCGTGACTTACCTCAACGTCCTTGCCCAGGCGCTCAACGACGACGTCGCACCAATGCGATTCATTGCGAATTATGCGCTTGCTCTGCCCGTAAGCGCAGGCTTCCTGAAGACGGTCTATCAACGCCATACTAATACTTTAGCATGAGGCCCGCAAAACGACGTTAGCCACAGTTGCCTTACACTTAAGCCAATGCTAACGGGTAAGGCATGCGCATAACGAAGCAATTGAAGGCACTACGGCTTGAGGCTGGCCTATCACTACGTGAGCTCAGCACCTCTGCCACGATGTCGCCCGATGTGGTTGGGGGACTTGAGCGCAACCCCGGACGCGACCCGCGGCTTTCGACCGTCGAGAACATACTGGGCGCACTGGGTTATGAGCTCGACGTAAAGAAGCGTCAGGAGCCCACTAAGTGAGCACCTTCCTGTTCTTGCTTGCCGCCATGACACGGCAGGCCGGCGACAGCGTGCCACCGGTAGAGCTCGCATCCGCGGCCGCAGACCAGATCGCAGCCCAGGGCCCACTCTTTGCCAGCGACACAGACGGCACGCTGTCTGCGGCCATCGTCGCTGTCACCATGTGGGAAGAGTCCGCATTCCGCATGTCGGCGCGTGGCGACAGCGGCCGGAGCTACTGCGCCTTCCAGGTGATGCTCGGCAACGCCAAGACGCGCGAAGGCTGGACAGGCAAGGACCTAGCAGGTGACCCCGTCAAGTGCGCCACGGTTGGCTACAGGCTGCTGAAAGCGAGCGTGGCATCCAAGTGCAAGGCCCCGCTTGCCGTGTACGTGGCAGGCCACTGTAGCTCCAAGGCAGGCCATGCCATC
>JAYWGI010000367.1:0-19078 GCA_043779025.1 Myxococcales bacterium | reverse complement strand
TCTTTTGGCGCTCCCGTGAGCTTTTTGCCTACCAACTACGATTGGGATTCGGGGTTTTCGGTTTCGCCTGACGGACTGCAAGTGACGGTGGTCGAGTTGAATCGCAAGCGCTTGGCCTCTCTGCGTCGCACGGCGCGCGGAAAGAGCTTTGTAGACACCTCCGGTGTTCCCACCGACGTGCGCAGCAACAACCCCGTGCTCTTCGCCGCTGGCGATACCTTGAGCGACCCCGTGCTCATGGCCTCCGGCACCACCGCGCTGCTGCGCGTCAATACGGCCGACGGAATCGCGCGAGGCGCCTATCAAGTGAGCATCGATTCCAATGCGTCGGGCACGGGCACCAACCCGCTGCTCGCCTACGCCGTCAACCCGTTCACAGCCCAGCCCAACGCGGAGCTTACGGGCTTCGATGAAGACCAATACGCGCTCTACTTTTCGGCCGCGGGTCAAAGCTACGTCATGTTTCGCACCGACTACCCTGACCCCTTCAGTGGCCCCATTGCCCTCGGTGCGTTCGAGCATGCAACGCCCGCGAAGGGCTGCGGCGCGGTGTATGCGGTGGGCGCGCTGGGGCCAAGCGTGTACACTACACCTTAATTTGCGCCCCGCGCGCAGATCTTTGGGGGTGGCGTTGGTGATTCGAAATCCGCAACGCGCGTAGCGATGCGTCCTCTAGGCGGGCCGCGGCGCGCGCTCTACAGGTAGCGGCATGCCGCAATCGCGCGGCCCACAGCTCAAAGGAACACCGCCCATGTCTCTCCCATTGCCCAAGTTCAGCCTCGTCGCTTCCCTCCTCACCCTTGGCGCCTGCGCTACCACCGCCGAGTCCGGCGCCCTTGAGGCCTCCGATGAAGCCGACATGGCTATTGGCTCCTCCGAAGTTCGAGGCGCCACGGCGTCCGTTCGCGTGGTCCATGCTTCGGCCGATGCGCCGGCAGTGGACGTTTACATCAAGGGGACGGCCGCGCCCGTGATCAGAAATCTGCAGTTTGGGCAGACGTCGAACTACTTGAAGGTCCCGGTGGGCGCCTACGAATTTGTCATTCGCGCGGCCGGCAGTGCACGTCGCTCCGCCCCCGTCTACACCACACCGAGTCTACTCCTTGGCGCCGGCCAGAGCATCACGGCGGTGGCGTCGGGCTCATTGCAGGGGCTGCTACGCGGCGATGCCGCGTCGGCGTTCCGGGTGTTGCCGCTTGCGGAGAACTTCTCGCTCAACGCAAACCGCGTGGCAAAGTTGCGAATCGTGCACGGCGGCGCCGATGCACCCTCCGTCGGGATCGACGTCGGCGACGACAATCCGACCGCGCCCGAAGTCGGTAGCCTCGCCCGTTTCGCGGACACCGGCGCGGCGGGCGTATCTTTGCCGTCCGGAGTTCCCCTACAGGTGGGAATCACGGCCGGCGGCGCGCGCGTTACGTCGTTCACTACACCCGAGCTTCCAGCAGGCGCGAACCTCTTTGCGATTGCAACGGGCTTTCTCGCGGAAGCGCCAGACAACTTCAAGAAGTACAGCGGCAACCGCGATGGCTTTGAGCTTTTGGTTGTAGGCCCCGCGGGCACGATTGGATTCATCAAGCAAAACCCACTCGTTTATGCGCTTCACGCCTCGCCTGATGCTCCGATGGTGGACATCTTCGCGGGCAGTGCGCGACTGTATTCGGGCATCTCGTTCGGCGAGCTGTCGTCCGGTCTGCGCGTGCCACCAGGAGCCTACACGCTCGACGTGTTTCCCGCGCAAATGGGACCCCGCCCAATGGCAGCCCCTGTGTTCTCGTACGCGACGCCAGCGCTGGGCGCAGGCGAGCGCTACCTCGCGGTGGCAAGAGGCTTCTTGGCACCCGGCGCTGGCACCTCGGAGGCTGGCTTTGGCATCACTGCGTTAGCAGTGACGCGCGCTGGCACATTGAACGACGATGGCACGACCTTCCTGCATGCGGTGCCCGATGCGCCACCCGTCACCATCGAGTCACGGGGGTTCTACAAGGGCTCAGAAGGCGTCGTTCCCAACGTGTTTCGTGATGTTGCATTCGGTGCTTCGGGTACCAAAGCTTACTCTGCCTGGTACTTTAGCAATGAGTTCCGATCGGCCTCGTTCACAACGCTTTTTGCGGGCGTGAACCCCGTCGCTCGGTTTGATACCACCATCCCTGAGCAGGGGTTCGTGGTGGTTGCTGGCGCGCTGGATCCGCGTCGCGGAGCTTCACTTCGGACCATCGCAATCGACGTCCGAGGGTCGAGATTTAGTCGCTCGGGCGTTCGTCCAAGCTTCTATAATCCATGGACAGTGCAAACGGTTTTCGGTCGCGCGCCAACCACCCACTGAGCACGAGTCAGCACCGTTCGCGAAGAGGTCTGTGTAGAGCACACAGATCTCTTCGCGCGTTTGTGCGTCCGGCATCCTGCCGGTGCATGAGCGATTCTGCTAAAGTGTAGGAACTAAGCCAAGGGAGATGCATATGAAACGGTTTGCCGACTTTACCTTCGCCGACTTTGAGATGCTGGTTCGCCTTCCCGAGCACTCGTCGCTACGCGATGTGGCGGCGTCCCTCGATATGGACCCGGCAAAGGTTTCGCGCCGTGTCGCCGACATCGAGAACCGGCTCGGGACCAAGTTGCTGACGCGCTCCAACATGGGCGTTGTCGTGACGCAAGATGGCCATCATGTGGCCGTGCAAGCGCGTCGTGTCCTTGGCGCGCTCAAAGAGTTCGACGTCGCGCGACGTACGGAGTCGGGCTCGCAATACGAGGACTTTATCACTGTTGGCGCGCGGGGCTTTTTGAATGCCTATGCAGGGGCGGCGGCGTATCGCGCGCTGGCCGAAGGCTTGAGCGCACGCACAGGATTGCGGTTCCTCGACCAGTCACCGGAGGAGAGCAGAGAGGCGGCGAAGCGCGGCACCGTCGATATCGTCATTGGCGTCGAGGCGGATGGCCTGGGCAAAGCGTGGATGAGCACCCACGTGGGAGATCTGCGCTGGCGCCTGTACGCCAACGCGAGGCACCCGCTCACGTTCGGCGGCACCGTAAGCGATTTGCGCAACTACCGTGTCGCCCATCATTGTTTTTGGAACGGCCAGCGTATTGCAACCAGTGCAGGGCTGCTCGAAGCCGTCGGCATTGCACACAATGGCTATGGCACCGAGACGGCCGCGACGGCCATGGCGTTGCTGCAGGTGTCGGATCACGTCGTTTGCGCTCCGAGTTTGGTCGCGCGCGACTTGCTCGCGTCCGGCGTCATTGCGGAGCTCCGCATCGAAGGAATCGATGAGACGAGCACACCACTTCACATGGCACTGCATCAAGATCGCATCAGCGGCGCCATACAAAAAAGGCTGCGACGGGAGTTATCAGCAGCCTGCTCGGAGTAGCCTATGGGCGGTTAGTTCACGTCCAGATGTCGATGCCGTAGAGCGCGACCGCACGCCCACTGGGCAGCTTGCCAACCACCATGGGCGCTACGGCGCCGTTCTCGAGCGTGCCTGAGCGTCTCACGCCAACGACCACGTTCGAGATTTGACTCATGTTGGCATTGACGGTGTCCATGAGGTTGACGACGCGCGCTTGCTCGGGCACCGAGCCTGCGCGTGACAACTCGTTGCGCCAGTAGTCGTCCATAGCAACACCCGATTGCGCCGCGAACGGCCCGCCGACACGCCGACGCACTTCACGCAGCTCCGGAATGAGCGGCCCCGCGGCGGCTGCGACTTTTGCATTGGTCAAGGAGCCGCTCAACGAGGCTGGCAAGAGCACAGCCTTATACTGGGTTGGGTCGCCCTCGCTGCCGCTGCTCGTGTGACCGACGAGCGCGGTGCGCAACTGCCTCAGCGCGGTACGGTCCGCCGATGTGAGCGCTTCATCCGACGTCGTCGTTTGCGCCGCTGAGTCTACCGAAAAATCTTCCGTCGTTGCGGCGCAGGCATTGGTGAGAAGCAAGGTGGCTACGATGAGTGTGGAACGCATACAAACTCCGTGGGAAAGGGGGAAGCGAGAGAGATGCCTCGCGAACCAGCCGTCGTCTGCAGGGGGCTATAGTCAATCTCAACCCGTTGGCAAGGCGTGGGATGTGCATGGCAACAAAAAGTCACACCCGACTCAAACCGAGGGTCTGAGTCGGGTGTGGATACGTCGACGTGAGGCTCAGGTCTTCGGGACGGTCAACACCTTGTCGATGGCGTGAATAATCCCGTTTTTCGCCTGGACATCCGTCACGATGACCGTGGCCTGGCCTGAACCTGCATTCAGAATCACTTTGCCGCCCGCGACGGACACCGCGATCTTCCCGCCTTGGAGTGTGGTCACCGAAGTGCCGGCTGCAGCGACTGCCGCTGCTGCGTTAACCTTGGCGCCGAGTACGTGGTAGGTAAGGATGTTTGCAAGCGCCGCCTTGCTTTCGGGCTTGAGGATGTCTGGGTTTGCTGCAAGCACAGGAGCGAAGGCCGCATCGGTGGGCGCGAAGATAGTGAACGGGCCGGCGCCCTTGAGCGTCGCTGCGAGGTCTGCCGCGCGAACTGCTGCTACGAGGCTCTGAAAGCCGCCGTTCAGGATCGCCGTGTCGACCGCGTCAAACGCACCCGCGGGCACGATGACCGAGTCAATCACGTGGATGACGCCGTTGCTCGCTTGTACGTCGGTGGCCGACACGTTGGCGCCGCCCACGGAAATCTTGTCGCCATCGATGACGACGGGGACTTCACCCGAGAGTGTAGCCGCGTTCTTCCCACCGAGCGTGGCGACTGTGCTTGCCTCTACCTTACCGGAGATGACGTGAAACTTAAGAACTTGCTGCAACAGCGCCTTGTTCTCTGGCTTGGTGAGGTTCTCGCGGACCACTGCTGGGAGCTTCTCAAAGGCAGCGTCCGTCGGCGCCAGCACCGTGAAAGGGCCCGCGCCTTGAAGCGTGGTGACCAAGTCGGCCGCGGTAAGCAGCGCTGCTAGCGTTTTAAACGACCCGGCGCCGACGGCCGTGGCGACGATGTCCTTCTTTGGGGTTACAGGCGGCACGTCGGTACCAGAGTCCGTCTTTGGGGTGACTGGAGTTGCTGGGGTGCTCGTCGTGTCGCTGGTGCATGCCGTGGTCGCCACGGCGCTGGTTGCGAGGACGAAAGTGAGGAACAATGTCTTGGAGCTGAAGTTCATGTCGAGGCTCTTTCGGTGGTGCCGCGAAACTGCGACACTCTCGAGTTATATCTAAGCCGCTTTCGCCTGGTAGAGCAGCCAAAGCTACGCGCGTTGCGGATTTCGCATCACGCTCAGATTTGTTACCGAACGAACGACACGCTTGTCACCCAGCGTCAACACTCTTGATGGTCGGTGCTGGAGCAACCGGCTTGGAGGGCTCGACCGCAGGGGCCACGAGAGGGGCCGCGGCCTTGGGTGCACTCTGCACCGGGAGGGCCTCCGAGGGTGTAGCCTCTGTGCTCTTGGGAGCAACTTGCAGAGCGGCGGTCTCCGCGGGCGGCGAAGGCTCTGCAGTCTTGGGTGCAGTCTGCACCGGTGCCGCATCGACAGCCGAAGAGCTGGGGGGCTGCGCCACCGGAGGCGTCTGCAGCGCCGGAGGCTGTGTCCGCCCGGGTGCCGCTGCGGGGAGCAAAGGGGAGGCTCCGGGTGGCGCCAAGAGTGCAATTCCGGTGTCTGGTGTCTGAATAGAAATCACCCGCTCGGGAAGCGTAGGTGCCGACTCCACGCGGGGGGGCACCTCAGCGGCAGGTCGAATGATCTCTGCTTTAGGCTCCACGTGCTCGACCGAGCCTCGGGTTCCAAACCAAAAACCTAAAGCGCCCAACCCCAAAAGTGCAACGCCCCAGGTGACGGCCATCAGGAGACCGGACTTGGCAGCCGGCGGTGGCGGCGCGGAAGGGGCGCGAAACGGCGGCTGTGTGCGTCGTAGCCCATCGGGCAGGTTCGATAAGGAAGGAATTGACGCGGGCGGGGGCGTGGGCGTTGCAAGACGGGCCGGGCGTAGCGACGAGGGCGTCAAAATGCGTGCAGGGCCCGCACCTGGCGGGGTAGACCCGGGGCGTACACTGGGCGAAAGCCCCTCGGGCCGACGCCACACCTCAGTCGTGAGCTCGTGGCCAAAAGAGCTCGGCGGCGACGAGTCCGGAAGCAAGCGCTTGGTCGAGGCGTCCTCCGCAAGATAGGACGGGGTAGGTACAACGACGGGTGCGCGCTCGATGCCCGGCGGGCTGGATGGGGCGGGTACAGACGGACTGCCAATACCCACAAGTGTGTTGCTGCGCTCCCGGTAGGCGTCGCGAGACATCGGCGGCGGCACGGAAATGATGGTGGGGTTGGCCGGTGGGGACACACTGGCGGGCGCCTCCTGCTCGTTCTGAGCCACGCGGATCGAGTCGCGCACCCCTTTGATGTAGTCGGAACCCGCGGAGCCACGCTCCACAACGGCATCGATCACCTGGCGAGATTTGTCGTCCACCTTGATGAACTTGATCCCCATGCCTGCGGGGAGCTGCTCGTCGGCCTGCGCTTTGGTGCGAATCCAAGCCACGCGTCCGACGCCGGCAACGGCCACCTCGGTGCTTGAAATCTGCACCTCGAACTTCAGCAGCGTCGTGACAGGAAAGGGCTGTTCCGTGCGGATAAACATACCCCCCGCGCCCAAGTCGTCGAACGCGTCGTCCAGGAATGCGTCGATGGTCGCACTCTTGTACTTTACACGCAGTCCTTCTACCTTGGCGCGCGCTCCGCTCCGTTCCTCCTGGCTCATCCTTGCATGCTAACCGGGGGGGCCGTCGGGCGGCAATCATTGCACCTACTTCTTGGCGAACTTGTTCGGTTTGACTGGCTTTGGGGCGGTTTTCGTCGCTGGCTTCTTCGCGCGTGGCTCGGCAGGCAGGTCGAATTCCAACGTAGGGAGCAGCTTCTTTTTGCGCTTCATGACTTCCTTTTGTAAGGAAGCCACAGCCTCGGTGCGTGCATCATACAAACGTAGTGGCGCACGCTTCATCTTGGGGTCGCTGAGCAGCGCGTAGGTGAGCCAAGGGAACACGGCCGTCATGTCGGTGTGGCAGTACACCGAGCCTGTGGCCACGCTCGCGGCCGATACCTTGCCCCAGGTATGTCCCTCACCAGCCGGGCAAGACGACAGCGCACCGTTGTCCACCGGGTCCACACAGAACTGCAAGTCGATGTCAAAACCATGTGTGGGCACGCCCAAGATTTGGTCGAGCAGGGGCTCCCCCTGCAGCGTGTAATTCTTGGGCACGCCGCCGCCTAAGATCCACACAGCCATCGGCTTTTTGCAAGTCGCGAAGCAATGATGCTGGGTCGCGCCCATCTCGAACACGTCGTCGTTGATGTCGATCTCGAGCTTGAACTCATCGCCGAGCAAGCGCTTGAGCTTGACGATGTTGAGAAAGATCGAACCGTCCTGCACCGCGCCGACAAAGAGGGGCACGCCGTACTTGTAGGCCGTGCTGAGCAGCGAGGGCTCTTTCACGCCAAGGGCCTTCTCCACGGCCGCAATGTTCTTGCCGAGCAAGTAGTGAAGCTCCGGCGTGGTCATCCGCTTTTGGAACTCGGGCTTGCGCAGGATGGCCGAAAACAGCTTGTCGGTCTCGAGCAGGGTCTCCTCCCAGAAGCCCAAGTCGTAGATGCGGATGATGCGCGCAAGCCGGTATTGCAAGTCGCCTGCGTTGGGCTCGATCTCGCGAATGCGGTGACCAATGACGCGGTGGGCGTCGTGGTAGAGGTTGGCCCCGGTGGTCGTGATGGAGCTGATGATGCCGCGCTCAATCAGCGGAATGATGCAGGATTGATGCAAGCCCGCAGGCGTCATGGCGCCGCTGAGGGTAAGAAATACTGCAGCGTCGTCGTGGACCGAGCGGCGCATCAGCTCGTAGGCTGTGCGCTCTTGGCGCCCGACGTAGGCGGGGAACATGCGTGAGATCAGCTCGTGCGGCGTCTCTTTGCCCGTAATGGATGCAGGATGCACATTGCGCGCTTTTTCAAATTCACCGCGCATCCCGCGCGACGTGGAGGAGGTCTTGGTGCTGGCCATGATGCGCGCCGTGTAGCAGATTGTGGGGTGTGACTCACCCACCTCGTTTCGCATATCTGACTTGGGCGCTTGTGTTGTCCTGCGGAGGAGCCGAACCCGTGCAGCATGCACTTGTCGTGCAGCTGCCACCAGGCGTGGCGCAGGAGGCCGATGCGGCGTCGCCGACGGTGGTTGCACCGCCGCAATTTTTGGCCGAGCGTGTCTGGCACGAAGGCGGCGCCATGGGCACGCACCTGGGCTTTGCAGGATACACAGATCCGAGCCACGACGCGGGCGCGCTGCACGCAGCTTTCGCGTCGGCCATCCTGGAGTTTAAGCGCTTGGAAGCGCTGATGACGACGTGGAACCAGACAAGTGAGATCGCACGGCTGAACGCGGCAAACTTTAAGCAGCTGCTCCCTACTTTTGGCTGTGTAGACATCTACTCGGCGGAGACTGTCGAAGTCTTGGACGCGGCTGTGCAGGCAAGTCGGGCCTCCGACGGAGCATTCGACGTTACCTTCGAGACGCTGCACGGGTTGTGGAAGTTCGATGAGGACTTAGTGGCGCGTCCGCCCTCCGCAACAGCCATTCGGGATCGACTACGGTGGGTTGACTATCGGCGATTAAGGGTCGATGCGTCGAGCCGCGTCGCGTGTCTGGACGGCGCGCTGACGCATCGGCCTGCTCGGGCACGCTCGATGAAGCCCTTGCCGCCGGAGCCCGTCGGCCCCTACCTCACCAAAGTAGGCCTAGGCGGCATCGCCAAAGGCTACGCGGTCGACAAGGCCGCCGCCATCATCCGCAAGGCCGGCATCAAAAGCTTTTTCGTGCAGGCCGGCGGCGACCTGTACGCGGAGGGCCACAAGCCCGATGGAAGCGTGTGGTCTGCAGGTATTCGCGATCCGCGAGGCCCCGCGGGCAAGCCCTTCGCAAGCATCGAGCTCGACGGCCATGCATTTAGCACGGCGGGCGATTACGAGCGCAGCTATGTGATTGGCAAAAAGCGCTACCACCATATTTTGGATCCGCGCACCGGCATGCCGGCCTCCAAGTCACGAAGCGTCACCGTTTGGGCCCCCACCGCGTTTGAGGCGGACGCCGTCGACGACGCGGTGTTCGTGATGGGCCCCGAGAAGGGGCTGCGGTACGTAGAATCCCTGCCCGGCGTGGGCGCCGTGGTGGTGGACGCCAAGAACCGCGTGTGGGTGTCCGAGCGGCTCAAAGGCAAAGTGACGCTGCTCGCAGCCCCGACGGACGGCGTGTAGCGCTGGCGGAAGCACGCGGCGTCCCGAGCGGGAAGTTCTTCGCTTCGCTCAGAATGACAGAGCTAAGGGTAGGCGGTTCAGTCTCGGCGCAAGCGGCGCAGCCGCGAGCTCTGGTCTCTGCGCAAGCGGCGCAGCCGCGAGCCCTGGTCTCTGCGCAAGCGGCGCAGCCGCGAGCTCTGGTCTCAAATCTCTGCGCACCACACGACAACCTCAATGCGAAGCAGGCGGGATTCGCCGTGGCGGTCCGACGCGCTTGTGGGCGCGCTACGCGAGCCCACAAGCGCGTCGGTCCGGCCACAGCGCGCCTTCAGGCGCGCAACCCACGTAAATGCATCCCGCCGCCCCGACTGGAGCACCGAGGGACCACCACGAACAAACCGACTGAGCACCTCGGCTAAGAACCTCGGTGCTCCAGTCGGGGCGGCGGGATTCGAACCCACGACCCCTTGACCCCCAGTCAAGTGCGCTAACCAGGCTGCGCTACGCCCCGTCCCCTTGCAAGCGAGTTTCCCCGCTGAAGGTGCCTTGCTGGCTACCCCGAATGCCTGCACCACTGCAAGCAAAACGCGCGCATTGCACCTTCGGGCCTATAGCGACTAGAGAGCGTGCGCATGAACGACGTTCCCGTGGGCCGTGCCATTGCAGACGGTGATCCCCTACCCGAAGTAAAAAACGTGATCTTGGTGATGAGTGGGAAGGGTGGCGTAGGAAAAAGCACCGTCGCGACCAACCTCACCATGGCGCTCTCGGCCTTGGGCTTTCGCGTGGGCATCTTGGACGCCGACATTTACGGGCCCTCAATCCCGACCATGCTAGGCGTGTCGGGGCGGCCCATGTCAACAGACGGCAAGCGCATCGAGCCGCTTGAGCGCTTCGGCGTGAAGATGATGAGCATAGGCTTTTTGCTGGAGGACGCGCGGCAAGCCGTGGTCTGGCGTGGCCCCATGCTTTCAGGCGCCCTGCAACAATTCTTGGGCGACGTGAACTGGGGCGCGCTCGACTTCCTGGTGCTCGATTTGCCACCGGGCACGGGTGACGTCACCCTCACGCTGTCGCAACGTGTACGGGTTACCGGTGCCGTGATTGTCACGACCCCGCAAGCCGTAGCCACCGACGACGTCTACAAATCGGTTTCGATGTGCACCAAGGTGAACATCCCCATCCTGGGTGTGGTCGAGAACATGAGCTACTTCATCGACACGGCCGGCGTCAGGCATGAGCTCTTCGGCGCGGGCGGCGGCCAGGCCATCGCCGACTTTGCGCAAGCGCCTCTGCTTGGGCAATTGGCTATCGACCCAAGCGTGCGCGAGTGGGGAGACAAGGGTACGCCTGTGGTCAAAGCCTCGCCGAGCGGCGTGGTGTCGCAAAGCTTCAAAGCCATTGCGGAGCGCTTGCTGGAGGTGGTTCGCACCCGCGCTGAGGCGGACACTGCGCCGGGCATTCCGGAGATCGACCGTAGCGGCGGAACCGGCACCAAGCGTTTGCCTGTGGTGTAGTTTACACCCACCTCACAGGGGTGCCCAAGGCCTCTGCCTCGCGCGCGACGGTAGAGGCTCCCTCGGTGCGCGAGCTCATCCACAGCTCGTCGGCAGCGGCGATCCACAAGAGCGCATCGGCCCGCGCGCACATGCCTGCAAAGTGCACGTTGTGTCCGCGAGCCTGTTGCTGAAGTGCGCGGCGCTCAGGGCCATCGCCCACAATGATCAGTGTCCCGCCTGCATTCGTGGCTTTGAAGTGCGCGATGGCGCGCTGCACCTCTTTGGGGGGAACCAATCGCGCGACCACCACGAAGAGCGGAAGAATGTGCTTTGCACGCAATGCTGCGCGCGGCTCGACCGGCACGCTGACGTCACCCAACGCCGAAGGAGATACATGCGCGATCGCATCGAAGCGCGCGCAAGCCCGGCCGCTCAAACGCGCGCGAAGTGCCAGGCGCAAGTGCTCAGCCACAAAACGCCATGACGCGGCGTCGCGCATTAAACGCTCGGTGACGGCACCGGGCATGCGTGCAAGCAGGCGCACGTCGCCTCCGAGGGAGACCAAGTGCGTCTCCAGACCCCGCGGCACCGCCAGCGCGTGCGGGAAGGCCCAATGCACCTCCACCGCATCGGGTTGCATGCGTGCCAGTTCGGTGTGCACTGCACGCAACCATGTCGCGCCGCCAATCGCGCGCCAGGGCCACTGCTTCAATCGCGACGCCAGGCCAGGCCAGCCAAAAAGATCGGCATGCGGCAGTTGGACCACGCGCGCATCGAAGCGGTGCGCATCGAAGGGCGCGAGCACCGTAACCTGGTGGCCCAGGCGCTCTTGGTCTCGTACGTCCTCCAGAACAAAGTGCCCCGCAGGGTCGCCGGCATGGCTTGGATAGCTGCTTGTGACGACGGCGAGTCGCATTTGGCTAGACAGACTACCCGCACTTCGCTGAAACCGCCCGCGTGATTACCGTCGAAGCCAATGCCTTTGTGTCCTTTAAGTACGAACTCTACGACGAGGAGGGCGAGCACATTGATGGCACCAGTCTCAGCGGCGACACGCTCGACTACGTGCACGGCTACGGCCAAGTTGTGTTTGGGCTTGAGCGCCAGGTCGGCGGACTCGCGGTTGGCGAACACAAAACGGTTTGGGTAAGCGCCGAAGAGGGCTTTGGAGATCATGACGAAGAGGGCGTGTTCGAGGTCGATCGCGAGGAACTGCCCGGCATCGGCCCTGACAGCGTGGGGGAGGTGTATGAGCTTGAGGGCCCTGACGGCGAGATGAGCGAGCTTTTGGTCGTCGAGGTGCGCGCTGACAGCGTGCTGGTGGATGCCAACCATCCGCTCGCGGGCCGCAAATTGCGGTACGAAATCGAAGTCGCTGCCATTCGAGAGGCCACTGACAAGGAGCGCGAAGACGCTGCGTTTTCGTTGCAGTCTGCACTCGATGAAGTGCACGGCACCGGCGTACAGGGCGGCGTGGTCACGGACCTGACGAAGCGATCCTGAACCTGGCTGACCCATGGGCCTTTTCCTTGCGTATTGGGCCATCGAGCACTAGGTAGATAGCCCCTCCTATTTCCGGAGGGACTGAAGGAGTTCCCATGAAAGAAGGCATTCACCCCGAATACTTGCCCGCAACCGTTGGCTGCGCATGCGGCAGCACGATTGTGACCAAGTCCACTCGCGGCGATTTCTCGGTAGACGTCTGTGGCAAGTGCCACCCGTTCTATACCGGCACCCAAAAGCTTATCGACGCCGCGGGCCGCGTTGATCGCTTCCGCAAGCGCTACGAAAAGAAGAACTGAGCTCGTCCGTGTCACGCCCATACATAGGCGGCCAAGCTGTCATCGAGGGCGTGATGATGCGCTCTCCACGCGCTTATGCAGTCGTGCTTCGTCGCAAAGACGGCACGCTGCAAGCGCGCTGGAAGCCAATGCCCGCGCGTGAAGGGGGCTGGAAAGCGTGGCCTATTGCGCGCGGCATTGTGTCGCTTGTGGAGTCCATCAAGTTGGGCGGCGAGGCGCTGCGTTACTCCGCCGAGGCCTTCGAGCTCGACAATCGCGAGGAGGGCTCTGTAGAAGGCGCGCCGAAGGAGGAGGGCGGAATGGGCAAGCTCATCATGTTGCTCCCGTTGGTTATTCTCGTGGCGGCACCGCAAGCCGGGGCCGAAGGCTTTCAGCGTTTGCTGCACCTCAACCTGCCCATGCAGTCCGCAGGCTTTCAGGTACTGACCGGAGTGCTCAAGCTTGCGTTGGTGCTCGGCTACTTGTCGCTCATGCGCCGCATCCCGGAGATCAAGCGCGTGTTTCGCTATCACGGGGCCGAGCACAAGACGATCACCACGTACGAGGCGCAGACAGAGCTCACCGTGCAACGTGCACGTAGTTTCACCACCTTGCATGCCCGTTGCGGCACAACCTTTTTGGTCTTGGTGGTGATGGTCTCGATTGTGGTGTTTGGCCTCATCGGTGCGTCTTTGCTTCCGAGCATCGCCACGGGCAACAAACTGCTCGACAATGTGGTGTTCTTTTTTCTCAAGCTGCCCGCCATGCCCTTTATCGCGGCATTGGCCTTTGAGATTCAGCGCGTGATCGCGCGCTACTGCCAGGTCGGGCCGCTCAAGTTCCTGTCGTGGCCGGGCTTTGCCGTGCAAAAGATCACGACGGCCGAGCCGGACGACGCGCAGCTAGAGGTGGCGCTAGCGTCGCTCGGGCTCGCACTTGCCTATGAGGAAGGGCGTTTGCCTCCTACAACGCCGTACGAGCTCAGCTTTGCGTCGTACGAGGCCTTCGTGGCAGCGCATGGCACGCAACCAATTTCAGTGTAAACCACATGCTTCCTATCGACAAACTCGAAAGCGTCGCCAGGCGCTACCGTACGTTAGACGAGCTCGTCTGCTCACCGGCCGTGCTCTCCAATTCCACCGAGCTGCAAAAGCTGTCGCGTGAACGTGCCGATGTAGAGCCCGTGGTTCTAGCCTTCCAGCGTTACCAGGCCATGAGTACCGAGCTTGCCGATGCGAAGGGACTTCGCGACGACGCTGACTTTAAGGAGATGGCCGAGGAGGACATCGCGCGCCTCGTGCCTGCGCTCGCCGCATTGGAGAGCGAGATCGAGCTCTTGCTGCTTCCCACGGACCCGAACGACAAGCGCAACACGATCGTCGAGATTCGGAGTGGCGAAGGCGGCGAGGAGGCGGCGCTGTTTGCCTTCGACCTGTTCCGCATGTATGCGCGCTATGCAGAGCGCCACGGCTGGACGCTGGAGATCATGAGCCTCAGCGAGGCCGCGGCTGGTGGGTACAAAGAGTGCATCGCGCTGGTGACGGGCAAAGACGTGTATTCACAAATGCGTTTTGAGGGCGGAGTACACCGCGTGCAGCGCGTGCCTGCCACCGAGACACAGGGCCGGATTCACACTAGCACCGCGACTGTTGCTGTGCTTCCGGAGGCCGACGAGGTCGACGTGCAAATCGACGAGAAGGACCTGCAGGTCTCCATCGCAGCGTCGGGCGGCCCAGGTGGCCAGGGCGTCAATACAACCAACAGTGCCGTGCAGATCTTGCATCGGCCCAGCGGCCTCATCGTCAAGTGCCAGGACGAGCGTTCGCAGCTCAAGAACCGCGCCAAAGCCATGAAGGTGCTGCGCAGCCGCTTGCTCGATATCGCACGCGAGAAGGCGGACAGCGCGGTGTCTGCCGAGCGCCGCGGCATGGTGGGTACGGCCGAGCGCAGCTCCAAAGTGCGCACCTACAACTACCCCCAAAATCGCATCACTGATCATCGCATCGGGCTCACGCTCAATAAGCTAGATCGCGTGATGGAAGGAGACTTGGAAGAGCTCATGACGGGGCTGCGCACGCACCGGCATGCAGCCCTTTTGCAGATGGCCCGCGGTGAGCCCGTCACGGGCTTTGCCATGCCAAATAGCGACGACTGAGGCTTACACACAGCATGAGCAACACACGCGAAGACGCTCTGTGCGTGGTCATGTCGGTGGCGCCAGGTACGCTGTCGCGCAACAAATACTTCGACCTTTTTCGGGATCGCGACTTCGTTCGTGCGCGGAAGAGGTCGACGCGCATTCGGTCCGTTGCGCGAGAACTTGTCGCTGTGCTCGGGGCGGCTGTGCGGTGGGATGGCCTTGAGCTGGTCTACACGCAGCCCGCATTGGGCTACACACGACGAGTGCAAATCGCACGTATCGACGCGTTGATTCTCGCGCGACTCGTCGCGCGGCCGGACATCGCCGCGCTGCCGTACACGGCCGCAGATCATGCCGAGCTCGAACGGTTGGTGCGTACGCTCGAGCCCGTGGTTGTGCCTGCCGCACGCAGCGCGCGCTGACTCCGCGCGCGTCGCGTGTGAAGGTTCAGCTCAGCCCGGGCATGATGTGAAGCGCACATCACGTGTAGGGTTGCTGCCCGTAGTGGTCGGCGAGAGCACGGCCTAATGCACGTTCATCAACCGCGGACACGCCGCGGTAAAGCAAGTCACACCACGTCGGAGTTATCCTCATGAATCACGCATCCTCAGCCATACAACTTCTTGTTCTCGCCAGCCTTTCGGCGTGCGCCATCGAATCATCTGCTTCCTCCTCGGACGTCGCCGCCCCAGCCTCAGCCTCATTGGTCTCGTCGTCGGACGAGTTGGCCGGCGCCACGGCCCAGATTCGCATTGTACACGCCTCTGCCGAAGCGCCTGCGGTGGACATCTATGCCGTCGGCAGCAGCACACCCGCCGTTTCCTGCATTAAGTTCGGCGAGACCTCGACCTACCTCACGCTCCCCAGTGGGGCCTACGCGTTCCAGGTACGCGCCGCAGGTGCTTCTGCCTCCGGAACGCCTCTGTATACGACGCCCGTCTTGAACCTCGCAGCCGGAAAAAAATACGCGGCCATCGCCTCGGGCAGCGTTCGCGCGCTGCTCTCTCCCACTCCCGCGCGTGCGCCGTCGGCATTCCGCGTTATCGGCCTTGAGGAGTCGTACGGCGCCGCGCCCTCAGGCACGGCGCGCGTCCGCGTTGTGCATGGCTCGGCGGATGCGCCCACCGTTGGGATCGACCTTGGGGACGACAACGCCGCCGCACCAGAAGTGCCCGCGCTGAGCCGCTTTTCGGCCACCGATGCAGCGGGTGTATCGCTGCCATCAGGCCAGGCACTCCAGGTGGGCATCGTGTCGGGCGGGGCTAAAGTGACTGCGTTCACCACGCCGGCCCTGCCCAGCGGCGGCGCGTTTCTGGCCATTGCCGTGGGTCAGCTGCGCAGTGTCCCCAATGCCCAGGATGTGGGCACCGGCATTGGGCTCTCGCTGCTCTTGGTGGGGCCCTCGGGCACTGTGGGCATCGTGCGTCAGAACCCGCTTGTGTACGCGCTTCACGCCTCGGCGGATGCCCCGGCGGTAGACATTTTCGCGGGGTCGGCCCGCGTTTACGGCGGGCTGTCTTACGGCGGCCTGTCGAAGGGCGTACGCTTGCCGCCCGGCAACTACAACCTCGATATCTACGCTGCCGGCACCGCCACGCGCCCGGCTGGGAGCTCCGTGTTTAACTTTGACACGGGTTCGCTGAAGGCGGGCGAGCGCTACCTTGCTGTGGCCAATGGGTTCTTGTCTGCATCTTCTGGCGAGGGCGCATTCAACGTCGCGGCGCTCCCGCTGAAGCCCGTGACCGGACGCACCGACAACAGCGGCGTCACATTCTTGCATGCGCTTCCCGACGCGCCCCTCGCGTCTTTTTACTCGGCGATCCTCACCGGTGGATCGGGCTTCATTGCGGCGAACAACGTGCCTTTTGGCGCGAGTTTGACGGGGTATCCCCGGCTGCTGCAGGCACCGTACAACCAGACGACGTTGCGTGTCCCGTCCCAGAGTCCGATCAAGTTCGTCGGCGCAATCCCTGAGTCCGGCTTTGCCGTCTTCACGGGAGCAATTCTGCCGTTCAAGGGCGCACCTCCGCGACTCATTACTGTGGACGCGGGGGACCTGCGTCGGGGCTACAACGCGCCCTGGATCGCGCAAAGCCTCTTGGCCGTGCCCTGAGCGCCACGCGTTTGCGAACGCCCACACGCCTCCAGGTTATGGGGGCGTGTTGCGTTTTTGTGGGCCAAGGAACGGCGGGCCCCGCAGATGGCCCGCGGCGATCCGGTCACGGGCTTCACCATGCCGAACAGCGACGACTGACGCGAACGCACGGCATGAGCAACACGCGCGACGACACTCTGTGCGTGGTTATGTCCGTGGCGCCAGGGACGCTCTCGCGCAACAAGTACTTCGACCTTTTTCGCGACAAGGACTTTGTGCGCGCGCGCAAACGGTCCACACGCACGCGCTTGGTCGCGCGCGAGTTGGGCCCTGTGCCCGGCGAAGACGTGAAGTGGGAGGCTGGCGTGCTGATTTGCAAGCTACCCGCATTGGGCTACACAAGGCGTGTGCAGCTTGCACGTATCGATTGTCTGATCATTGCGCGCCTCGTTGCCCGAAATGACGTCGCGGCCTTGCCCTACACCAACGCCGACAACACCCAGTTGGAGCAGCTTGTGCGCACGCTGGAGCCCGTCGTCGTGATGGACCATAACCGTGGGCGGTGAAGTTGAGCGCCTAACGCAAGTGACCCGCTAGGCGCTCCCATTGCCAACTGCTAGCGTTGTCACATGCCACCGCCTCCCTCCACGGCCAACAACGCTGCGCTCGCAGCTGCATGCGACACCATCATGGCGCACGTGGAAGGTGTAGAAGCCATCTATCTGTTTGGATCACGGGCGAGCGGCCATGCGGGCCCAGAGAGCGATATGGACTTGGCCGTGCTCGTAGGCCCCAAGCCGGATGCGCTCGCGTGGTGGCATTTGGAGGGGTCGATCGCAGAGCGCGTAGGCTGCGATGTGGATCTCGTTGACATACGACGAGCCGCCACCGTGCTACAGAAGGAAGTGGTCGAAAAGGGTGTGCTCTTGTGGCAGCGCACACCCCAAAGTGTGCACGCCTTTGAGGCCTATGTGTACGCGGACTACGCCGATTTGCAGGAGCGCCGCGCGGGCATTTTGGCCGACATCGCAGCACGCGGGAGCATTTCATGAGCGACGACATCGAGCTTCAGAAGAACGCGATTTTAGAGCGTTGCGCCGTGCGTATCCGTGAGGAATACAACCATGATCCGATTGGCCTTGCCACCAATCACACGCGCTACGACGCCCTCATGCTCAATGTGCAGCGCGCTTGCGATGCAAGCATCGACCTTGCGATGCACCGCGTACGCGCGCTCAAGCTAGGGCCGCCCGCATCGGCGCGGGAGGCCTTCACGCTGCTTGAGAAAGCCGGCTACATCGCGCCCGAGCTCGCCGAGCGCATGCGCCGCATGGTGGGCTTTGCCAACATCGCCGTGCACGATTACCAGGGCATCATGATGGACGTTGTGGTGGCCGTGGTGGAGGTGCACGTAGACGACTTGCTCACGTTTGGGAGGCTTGGCTTGGGGGGAGCGTGCTGACGCATGACACCAACGTCGTAGGGATTGTCGTCGCCAACGTATAGTCGCAGCAAATTCGCTATTGGTCGCGTGTTTGCACTCCCCGCCCGATGCAAATGAGCCTTGTTGCCAGCGCGCTACTGATCGTGTGATCCATGAGTTCCAATGCGTTTGCCGCGGAGCCCGAAACTAAGCGTTGCGGTTGGGGCGCGTTGCCGGGAGCATGGCTCGGCGGAATGGCGGGGTTCTGGGGCACGTACAGCGTGATGGAGCCGCGGAATCAAGCGCGGTGACTGCGGGCGCGTGACCACGACACCTCGGTCATGGTGCGTCCCCGAGATAAGTCATAGAAGCCAGCAAAGATGATGTTGGTATCCAGATTGCTAGGTGCTCGCATGGGCCTGCTCACGAATGGAACAATCGCGCTGTCGCTTTGCGCATTCAGCGCCGCCGCGCGCGCCAGCGAGACATCCACTGCGGCGCCGCAGGGCCACTGCGGCTGGTCAGCCATCCCTGGCGCGCTACTCGGTGGGGCCGCAGGCTTTTGGGCCAGCTATGGCGTTCTACGCCTCGGGGGTAACAGCGAGGAGGACTTGAATCATGCGCACGACGGACGCCTGGTCGCGTTGATGTCTGGGATGGGGGGGGGACTTGTGTTGGGGCCCATGGCCTCGTGCGCGGCGTTCGACCCAGAAGATCATGCGGTACCCCGTGTGACATTCATCCTGGGTGGCGCCCTGCTTGCCGGCGTGGGCGCGGGAGTCGGCGCGCACGCGCTAACTGCGCCCGGTGTAGAGCGCTCTGGTGGCACGACGAACGAGTTTTACGCCGGCGAGGGCCAAGGGGTGCTGACCGCGTTTGCTGCTGGCCTTGCTG
>JAYWGI010000366.1:0-1873 GCA_043779025.1 Myxococcales bacterium | reverse complement strand
ATGAAAGTCAAACGGCCTACGGAGCTGTGGATCGAGGAGGCCTTGGCCTTTGACGATCGCATTGCGCTGCTCCCGCTCACGGCCAACATCTCGGTTACGGGTGTAGGGTTCTCCTGGAAGCACGCCGACCCGGCCGACCGGATGATTGTGGCCACAGCGTACTGCAACAACGCGCCGTTGATCACAGCGGACCCGGCCATTCACGACGCAGAGCTTGTAAAGTGCATTTGGGAGTGAACCGCCTTGCTGCTTCGCCGAACTTGCGGCTCCGAGGCCGATCCGGGACAATGGCGCTTGTGACTGCTCGACGCCCTTTGATGCCTGTCTCGTTGCTTGTTGCTTGGCTCACCTTCTGCGCGCTGCCGGCGGTCGCGCGCGCCGATATTTACAAGACGGTCGACAAGGACGGCAGCATTCGCTTCACCAGTCGCCCGACCACCAAGGGGGCAACGCCTTTCTTGCGCGACTCAGGGGCAGCGAGGCCCGATGCCTCGCGCGTAGCGCCCCAAGATCGCGATCCGGCGCGCTTCGAGCGCTACGACGCGCTGATGGTCGAGGCGGCCGCGCTGTACCAGATCCCGGTAGCGCTCGTGCGCGCCGTGATCAAGGTGGAGAGCGACTACGATCCTCGGGCTGTGTCGCGCAGCAATGCGCGCGGCCTCATGCAGCTGATGGGCCCGACGGCTGAGGCGATGGGCGTCAAAGACATGCACGACCCGCGTGAGAACATCTTCGGCGGCGTGCGCTATTTGCGCGTGCTGGCCAATACGTTTAACGGCGACTTGTCGCTCACGGTGGCGGGCTACAATGCGGGCGAGACGGCCGTGATTCGCGCCGGCGGCATTCCGGCCTACCAAGAGACGCGCGACTACGTCGTGCGCGTGCTGCGTTACTACGAGCGCTACCGGTCGGAATCCGACATGGTGCGCGCAAGCGGACCCTTGCCATGAAGTTGCTACGCATCGCACTCGCGCCGACCAACCCCACAGTGGGTGCGGTGTGCACCAATACAGCCGTACTCGCTGCACGAGCGCTTGCGGCTTCAGAGGATGGAGCCGACTTGGTCGTGTTCCCCGAGCTTGCCATCACGGGCTATCCGCTCGAGGACTTGGTGCAGTTTCCCGGCTTGGTTGCCGCGGCATGGGATGCGCTGCAGCGTTTCGCGAAAGAGACGGCCGCCGGAACATGCGTGTACGTGCTTGGGCTTCCGGTCGCGCATGATGGATCGCTCTACAATTGCGCCGCGCTCGTGCAAGCAGGCCGCGTATTGGGCCTGGTGCCCAAGGAGCGTTTGCCGAGCTACGGCGTGTTTTACGAGGGGCGCACGTTTGCGCGCGGACACGCGGGCCTCGCCGGGGCGTCGCAAGGGGTTCCCTTCGGTGACTTGATTTTTGAAATCGATGGCGTCACGCTCGCGCTCGAGGTCTGTGAGGACTTGTGGTCACCCGAGGGTCCCACCCGACGGCGCGCGTACCAAGGGGCCGAAGTCATCGTAAACATCTCCGCGTCGCCGTACCGTGTTGGCATCGCGGACACGCGCCGCGAGCTTGTGAGCACCCGCAGCAGCGACGCGCAGGCGACACTGGTCTACTGCAACCTTGTTGGTGGCAACGACGGCTTGGTCTTTGACGGTGGCGGCTACGTGGCTCAGAACGGCCGCGTTGTGCTCGATGCTGCGCGTCTGCACGCGGACAGCACGCTGGTGACGGTAGATGTAGATCGCACGCGTCGCCTCCGCGCGGAGCAAACCAGCTTCCGCCACGATCGTGAAGACTACACGCTGGCGCCCAGCGCTCGCGCGTGCACCGTGGTGTCGGTGGCCCCTTGGACCAGCAGAGCTCGCGCGCACGAAGCATATGCCCCGCTCGCTCGC
>JAYWGI010000365.1:0-5070 GCA_043779025.1 Myxococcales bacterium | reverse complement strand
GTCGGCGGCGTCCAAGCCTACCGCGTCCGGTGCTTCGGCGCACAAGTGAGATACGGTGACGACGGCTGTGGCTGCTTTCCGACGGGGAAGAACTACCCTGGCATCGCCCATTTGCTTCGGAGTCAGATCCGCGGGCTCGCCAAAAACTGGACCGCAGAGACGCCGATCGCGGCGATGCCCATTGCATTGCTGGATGTAGAGACCACGGGCTTCGACGCGACGGCCGAGAGGGTTATTGAGCTCGGCATCGTGCGTGCCATTGGGGGGGAGATCATCAGTCGCCACAATTGGATGATCAACCCGGGAAAGCCTATCCCTGGTGCCTCAACGGCCGTCCACGGCATCACCGACGCCGACGTCAAAGACAAGCCCGCGTTTGCCGATGTCGCGCACGAAATTGCTGCAGCACTTGAGGGCGCGTGGCCCGCGGCCTACAACGCGGACTTCGATAAGGGTTTTGTGCTGGCGGAGTTTCAGCGCGCGGGGGTGACAAACACTTCCGCATTCGGCGGCGATGTCCAGTGGCTGGACCCGCTGGTTTGGGCCAGGCACTTGTACGCCTCGGAGAAGTCCAAGAAGCTCGGCGACATCGCTGCGCTGCTCGGCGTCGAGCTTGCCAATGCGCATCGCGCGAGCGACGACGCGGAGGCCGCGCTACGCGTATGGATGAAAATGGTGGAAGATACACGCGTGCCCGCCACCTATGGCGCCGTTGTGCAAGCACAGCGCGAGCACGGGCAAGCCCAAAGTGCCGCGCGCCGCACCTGGAGGCAGTAAGTATGCGTCAACGCGCGCTAGGCAAAACAGGGCTCTTGGTCTCCGAGTTGGGTCTAGGTACGTGGGGCCTGCTTGGAGCGGGTTACGGGCATGTCGACCTAACAGTTGCACATGACGTGGTGAACCGCGCAATGGAGCTTGGTGTCACCTTGTTCGACGTGAGTGATGCCTACGGTGCGGGCACCGCGGAGGTGCACTTGGGGGATTGGCTGCCGGCCGAGGTCACGCTGGTGACGCGCTTAGGCGTAGACCTCAGCACGTACCCGCCTACCCGCAAGTACACGCCCGAGTTTTTGCGCGCCCGGGTAGAGGCGTCGCTTCTTCGACAGCGTCGCAGTTACCTAGATGTGTGTATGCTGCACCATCCTAGCGAGGAAGACTTGCGCGCCGGCGCATTGGACGTGCTGGCACTGCTCCGTACCGAGGGCAAGCTCGCTCACACGGGCGTGGCTTGTGCGACCGCCGAGGTCGGGCGTGCGGCGTTGTGCGCCGGCGCAAATGTCATCACTGTGCCCTACAACCTCAGCTATCTCGATGTGTTTGAGGGCATCTCCGGTGATGTACAACTGGAGCGCGCAGGGCTGATAGCGCGCAGCGTGCTGGCGTACGGTTTGCTCTCGGGTACATGGACGCGCGGGCGCTCGTTCGAAGACGGTGATCATCGCGCGGAGAGGTGGCAGCGTCACGAGCTAGACGAGCGCCTCACGCAGCTCGATGCACTCCGCTTTTTGGTGCGTGCACAAATCACTTCGCTGCGCGATGCGGCCGTGCGATTCCCGTTGTCGCAAGAGGTTGTCAGTGCGGCTCTGTTGGGGCCGCGCAGTGTGGGGCAACTGGACGAGTTGGTGCGAGGTGCAGGCACCGGTCCGACCTACATCCCCGACGCCGCGGTGCGTGAGTTATGGCGCTCGCTCGCCCGGCACGGACTCTCTCCTTGACTGTAGATTCGGGCCGTATGATGCAGGTGCTGGCGCTCGTGCGCGAGGTCGGCATGCTCGTGGTGGGGGAGCGTACACGTGGCTTGCAGGTGCGCGAGAAGTCGCCTGGAGACCCCGTGACACACGCTGACGAACTCGCGAACGCCAAGCTTGTGGGGGCGCTGCGAGAGCTGTTCCCTGATGCTGGGATTGTGGCGGAGGAGAGCCCTCACCAAGCGAGCGAGTGGCACCCTGACGGCGTCACCCTGTTTGTGGATCCTATCGACGGCACCCGCGACTACGTGGCCGGAGGTGCCGATTTTTCCGTGATGGTAGGCGCTGTCGAGCGTGGAGTTCCGGTCTGGGGCGTGGTGTACGAGCCGGCCAAGGATTCCATGGCCTATGCTTGGCAGGGGCGCGCCTTCGTGCGAACGAAGACGGGGACGCAGGCACTTGTGCTCGTTGATGGCGGCGAACTGCAAGAGAGCGTTGTCGTCGTGTCCCGCAGCCGAAGCGGCGGCCGGATTGGCCAGTTTGTGGACTCGCTGGGCGCACGGGAAGTGCGCCGCGTCGGAGGCATGGGGACCAAATTGATGCAGGTTGCAACCAACCAAGCCCAAGGATTTGTACAGCCCGTGGGAGGCGGCTACGCGTGGGACTCCGCCGCTGGAGAGGCGATACTACGCGCGATGGGTGCTTGCATCACGGACGCACTTGGCGCCGCGTTGTCCTACCGCGAGCCTGATAACAGGCGGCTGCATGGCATTGTTGCCGCAGCTCCGGCGCTTCACGCTGAGCTTGTTGACCGCACGCGCACGGCCGCCGCTCAGATGTCCATGGACGGCTATCTCCCGTCGTGGACACCGCGCGCTTTCTGAGATTCTGTTCAATTCGCGATATGGCACGGGGAGTGCACGGGCATGGCCCATGAGCCACGCCATCGAATCGAACCTACGCCGCTGCCCGCGCACGCTCTCTGATCTGGAGCTTCTGGCGAGGCTGAGCGGAATGGGGTTGGCGCGTGCCGAGAAAGTCTACGGCGCCTCTCCGGACTTCCTTGCGCTTACGCGTTCGCTCGGCGCGCAGCACGCCGAGCCGCGTGCAACGGAAGTGCTCGGTGTTGCGTGCGAATTCGCTCGCCGCTTGCACGCGCAGTGGGCGCATCCGAAGCCCTCGCTGCGCACTCCGGAGCGGGTTGCCCAATGGGGAATCAAGCAGCTCTGCGAGCTCGGGCATGAGGAGCTTTGGGTGCTGGGCCTAAGCGCACGACAGGAATTGGTCGCGGCCGTTTGTGTGGGGCGCGGCGGGCTCCATTCTGTTGTGGTGTGCATACCCGAGGTACTGCGAGCTGCATTGCGCGCGGGGGTGAGTCAATTTGTGATGGTGCACAACCACCCTAGCGGCGACCCCACGCCTAGCCGAGACGACATTGCACTCACCCGCACTGTGCAAGCGTCGGGCGCGCTGGTCGGTGTAGACCTCATCGATCACGTGGTGATTGCGGGCGTCAGTTTTGTGTCGATGATGGAGTCGGGGTACCTAGCCGCGGGCGAGCACGCAGCAGGAGGGTTGCGCGGCGTCACTGCGCACTGTTAGGGATCTGCAATGCTGCATCAAATATGCGTGGGCGTTGTAGGAACAGGAGCAATGGGGCTCGCCTTGGCCAATGCATTTGTGCGTGCCGGCGTGCAGCTCTCGCTCTGCGATCGCGACGAGGCCAAGGTTGGCGAACGCGCCGCGCAATTGGGCGCGCGCGCCTACGGCTCCGCGGCCGAGATGGCGCCCGTGTGCGACCTGCTCGTTCTTTGCGTGAAGCCTGGAGACATGAAGGCAGCATGCGAGAGCGTGCGCGGCACACCCGCCTTGCTAGTCTCGGTGGCGGCGGGCGTTAGCTTGGAGGCTGTGTCTGCTTGGACAGCGAGCTCGAGGCTTGTGAGAGCGATGCCGAACACGCCTGCGCGCATCGGTCAGGGCATCACGGCGCTGGCTGCGCATGAGAGCCTAGGCGCCGAGGACCTGGCCCGGGCCACCGAACTGTTCGCCTTTGCCGGGGCGGTGGTGCTCGTAGATGAGTCGCAAATGCACGCGGTGACGGCCCTCTCGGGCAGCGGGCCCGCGTTTCTCATTGCCTATGCGGAGGCGATGATCGCCGCTGGGACTGCGCAGGGCCTCGCGGCGGACGTTGCCGAGTCGCTGGTTCTGGCAACGATCAGCGGCACCAGCGCATGGATTGCGGCGAGCGGCGGCACTGGGCTCGCTGAGCTTCGATCGCAAGTCACCAGCAAAGGGGGCACAACCGCTGCGGGCCTGGGCGTATTGCAGCAATGGGGCTTCGATGGTGTGCTTCGTGCCACGGTGGAGGCGGCCTCGCAGCGATCTGCACAAATGGCGGATGCTTTCCGTTGACAAGCAGCCGTGCGATCCCCTATCCCTCGTCGCCCCGCGAGAACCCGCAGCCGGCTTTCGCAATTGAACAGTTTTTGGAGTCTGACACGCATGGCAACCGCACCCACCACCGAGAAGACGGCCGAGAAGAACGCCGCCAAGAACAAGCAGCGCACCTTTGTAGCGACCACCGAGTGGGCGCTAGAGAACCGCGGATGGTGGGTCGTGGACGCCACAGACAAGCCACTTGGTCGTTTGGCCAGCGAAGTTGCTCGCGTGCTCCGCGGCAAGCACAAGCCCACCTACACCCCCCATTGCGACACGGGCGACTACGTTGTCATCGTGAACTCTGCGGCCGTGAAGCTCACGGGCAACAAGGCTGACCAGAAGCACTGGTACCGCCACTCTGGCATCCCCGGTGGCTTCAAAGAAACCCCCTACCGCACCTTGCTCGAGACCAAGCCCACGTGGCCGCTCGAGAAGGCCGTCAAAGGCATGCTCCCCAAGGGCGTCCTCGGCCGCGAGATGTACACCAAGCTCAAGGTCTACGCGACGGCGGATCATCCGCACACCGCGCAACAGCCCAAGCTCCTCGTCGTGAAGTGAACGAAAGAAAATCGACAATGACGACAGACACTCGCACCTACGCCACCGGCAAGCGCAAGACCGCCATCGCCCGTGTTTGGATCAAGCCAGGCACCGGCACCATGATCGTCAACGGTCAGGACTTGGGCGTCTATTTTGAGCGAAAGACCAGCCAGATGATCGCACGCCAGTCGCTCGCCCTGTGCGAAGCCGTTGAGCAGTTCGACGTATGGGCCACCGTTCGCGGCGGCGGCAAAAGCGCTCAGGCCGAGGCCATGCGCCACGGCATTTCGCGCGCCTTGGTTGAGTCCGATCCAGCACGTCGCGCCGTCCTCAAGCCCGCAGGCTTCATGACGCGAGACGCACGCAAAAAGGAGCGCAAGAAGTACGGCCAGGCCGGCGCTCG
>JAYWGI010000364.1:0-1875 GCA_043779025.1 Myxococcales bacterium | reverse complement strand
CGCCGGGGATCAGCTGCTCGCGCAAGGCTTTGAGCGCGGCCTTGTCGAGCAGGGCTGCGTCTCCCTTGGTGGCGACCATCA
Source organism: Myxococcales bacterium (assembly GCA_043779025.1). Lineage (GTDB taxonomy): Bacteria > Myxococcota_A > Polyangia > Polyangiales > Polyangiaceae > JAAFHJ01. Next base: position 1,794 of record JAYWGI010000364.1, on the reverse strand, counting down.
CAGGGTCCACCACGTAGGGGATACCGGTGAGTTCGCGCAGCAGCTCGGCCACCGCTTTGACGTTGGCCGAGCTGCCTAAAGCGCCTGTCTTGATGGCGCGCACGTTTTGGTGGTTGATGACGGCGAGCGCCTGCTGAATCAAGTGCTCTGTCGGCACAACCTTCACCGATTCCAAACCTCCCGTAGACTGCACCGTCGTAAGCGCAACAGCGCCCGTGCCAAATACCTGACACTTGTGGAATGCACGCATGTCAGCGTAGAGCCCCGCACCACCACCCGGATCGATGCCGGCGATGGAGAGTGCACAGACGGTAAGTTCGCGCGTCTTCTTTGAAGGGGCTTTGGCCATGGCGCGCCGTGTAGTTCGTTTCGGGCCTCAGAGATAGAGCACTCTTCGTTAGCGTAGACACGCGTGGCAGGTTTTCGCGCCCCTACGAACGACATGCGGGCGCGGAGCTGCGGGTTGCAATGCGCGAGCGAAGCGCGCGCATTCTGTAAGTCGTGATGTGCTCGTGGCGTCGCTGGCTTGTGAGCGTGGAGCCGTGCGTTGTCATGCGCGAGCGAAGCGCGCGCATTCTGTAAGCCGTGATGTGCTCGAGGCATGGCGAACTCACGACCGCATAGCCGCGGGTTGCAATGCGCGAGCGAAGCGCGCGCATTCTGGGAGCATGCAGTACACACGCATTCGCAGGCCTCCGTTTTTAGCAAACACTCACAAGCATCTGGCGGACGAACGCGGCTCTCCACTCACGCGGAGTGAGTGGAGAGCCGCGTTCTCTTTGTCCCCGACTTTGCGAGCGATGACAGGCGGGGTGTTGTAGGCGTCCGCGGGGGTCCGGGGGTCATGTGCGCCGTGCGTTTGCGATGACCGAAGGTCCGAGCGCGAGCCCAAACGCACGGGTCACCGGCGGAGGGAGTAAGCCCACGTTTCGCGACCACAAGGGCAGTGCGCTAAGGCATCCTGTGGCGTGTCATCGCGACAACGCGCGACGGACCGAAGCGTGCGCCCGAGCAGCCGAGTAATCGCGAGCGCGGCGTACATGCTCCCCGGCCTCATCGGCGCCGGTCCCGCGCTGGAGGTACGTGTTTCCCGCCACGTGTCGGTTGCGCCGTTTAGGCGCCCCCCGGGCCGTGTTGGGTGTCTGGCGGCGGTGGGGGAGTTTGGTTTGGTTTTGTACTGCGACGCCGCAGCCTTTGGGTTACCCCAAGGAGATGCAATTCAAGCTTCGCCTGCACACAGCCTGGGCCGTTCTGGCCACCATGACCGTGCTCGCATGCGGCGGCGCGCCGGCCACTCCCGTGCAGAACGCAACCGTCACAAGCACCCCCGTGGTCGCAAACGCAGACGGCACGTACTCGATGACAACGCTCGGCCATGGCACGGCCTGGGATGACAGCGGCGCTGCGGTGCCCGTGACAAGCGCCGACCCGACCTGGGGCAACCGCGATGCCTTGGTTACGGTGGTGGTGTTTAGTGATTTTCAGTGCCCCTTTTGCGGCAAGCTCGCCCCCCGATTGCATGAGCTGCAGGCGGCCTACGGTGCCGACAATTTGCGCGTCGTATGGAAGAACGAGCCCCTGCCCTTTCACCCCAACGCCAAGCCCGCAGCAGAGGCCGCCATGGGCGTGTTCGCGCTCGCCGGGCACGAAGCATTTTGGCGCTTCCATGACCTCACATTCGAAAGGCAGCCAGATCTTGGCATCGATAGCTACCTCGCGTGGGCCGAGAAGTCCGGCGTGCGAGATATGAGGTCCTTTCGCGCTGGCCTCGCCGCGCACACTTGGCTCACCAAG
>JAYWGI010000363.1:0-5082 GCA_043779025.1 Myxococcales bacterium | reverse complement strand
ACACGCTGCAGGCGCAGTTCGGTACTCCCAAGCAGCCTATAGTCGTCCAGCATGGCGTTCATGCGTCGCGCTTGCTCGCCCACCAATTCGAGCAGCGCACGTCCGTCAGGCGGCATCGCATCCGTGTCCATCAAGAGCTCCTCGACGGCGCCCGACACAGCCGCAAGTGGGTTTCTCAAATCGTGAGCCATCTGCTCGGCATAAGCGCCCAGCAGCATCACGCGCCTTCTTCCCTCCTCGTGGGTTGCGACCCGCTGTGTTGACTCGCGCACGGCAAGCCCAACGCCAGCGGCAAGGGCTGCGGCACACACGACAATGACCCACTCCCGATGAGGCGACAACGCCGCAACGCTGGCCACAGCCAGTGCGCCCACGACAACCACGGACAGCTGAGCCGCGCTTGCAGCGTTGTGGTGCTTCTGAAACGCACCGCTATGCCGAAGCGCAAGCCAACCCAGGAGCACCGACATGAGCCAGAGACCTTGCGCGCCCACCTCGAACGTCGGGACTCCTACTTCGGGCAACAGCTCGGTGCTCACCCCTACCGCGCCAACAGCAAAGGCCAACATCAACACGCGTGTCTGCGTGCGCTCATCTTCGGCCGCGCTGGCACGCCGATGCAGGTACAGGCGCACGCCCATGTAGCCGGCTTGAACCACCCACAACGCAAGGAACGCGGCAGTCCAAGCGAAGCTCTCGAGAGCTGGCAGAAACTCAGGATTCCACCATGCGCTTGCCGTCACCGCAGCCAGTGCGGACGACGCCGCGTACGACACACGGGCCACACGGGCATCACGCGCTGGCATCCCCACAAACGCGGCTACCACGTGCACGGCAAGCGCGGGAGCGAGCGCCGTGAGCACAAGGTCTGCGACCCTCCACACAGAGCTCCCCGTCTGGTGTGTCAACAAGGTTGCAAGCTGCATGCATGCGGCATCACCAAGGAAAAGACTTAGAGCCAACGACAGAGCGCGATTTTTCCCAGCCCGGCGCACCAGATAAATCACGGCGAATTGGCTAAGCAGCGAGAGCGTGAGAAAGATGTCGTGCAATGTCATTGTCGAACCCTACCCCCCGCTGTTCGTGCCCCTCGTCTTGCTGGGCCGGCACGCGTAACGTAGCATGAGCCCCGTGAGTCCCGAACAGCGCGTCGTGCTTGTGGTCGACGACGACGCGGCAGTAGCCCTGGTGCTCGAGCGCATGCTTCACCGCGACGGGTACGCCGTACGTGTCGTCGGCAGTGCTGAGCAAGCGCTGACGGCGGTGAGGTCGCAGCATGTGGACGTCGTGCTCAGCGACATTCGCATGCCTGGCATGGATGGGATGTCACTGCTGCGTAGACTCAAGGAAGAGCTGCCAGACGTGCCGGTTGTTCTAATGACAGCGCATGGGTCGGTGCCGCTCGCTGTGGAAGCCATGAAGGCCGGCGCCTGTGACTTCTTGCTGAAGCCCTTCGAGCGTGACGAAGTGCTTCGCGTCCTTGAAAAGGCCATCGCGGAGCTTGGGTTCGCGGTATCCGAGAGTCCACGCGCAGCAGCATTTTCGTCCGTCTCATCCGCGCTGCACAATGTGCCCGCCACGCGCGATTTGGCCAATGAAATTACACGTTTTGGCGCGGCGGCGGACACGATCTTGGTGCTCGGTGAAAGCGGCACGGGGAAGGAACTCGTCGCGCGCGCGCTGCACGACCAGCAACGTGGCGGCGGCGCCTTTGTCGCACTCAACTGCGCGGCAGTTCCGGAGTCGCTGATCGAGAGCGAGCTCTTCGGATTTGAGAAAGGTGCGTTCACGGGCGCGGCGAGCAGGCGCCTAGGGAAATTTGAGCTCGCCGACGGCGGCACGCTCATGCTCGACGAAATTGGAGACGCCAGCCCGGCACTGCAAGCCAAGCTACTGCGTGTGCTCGAGACCCGATCGTTCGAACGCCTTGGAGGCGCCTACACGGTGCACGTGATGGTGCGTGTTGTAGCATGCACGCATCGCGACTTGGCTTCGATGGTCGCGCGCGGTGAGTTTCGGCAGGACCTCTACTATCGCCTCAGCGCATTTACCTGCAGCACCACACCACTGCGCTCTCGGCCCCAGGACATCTCGCTGCTTTCAATTCAGTTCGCGGCCGAGTTTTCCGAGCGCCATCGGCGCAGGTGCATTCTGAGCCACAGCGCGCTGCGTGCGCTGCAGCAACATCCTTGGCCAGGCAACGTGAGAGAGCTGAGGAGTCTCATCGAGCGATTGGTGATCTTAAGCGACCACGAGACGGCGAACGCCGATGATGTCGCGCGCGAGCTAGGAGTCGCCGGGGCTCCAAAAACCCATGATCGTTCAGAGCACATCCAGGTCTCAGATGTACTTTCGGAACATCGTTCCACCGCGGAACGAGCCGCGCTCGTGAATGCCCTCGCACGTGCCGGCGGGAACAAAGCGCTCGCAGCGCGCGTGCTTCAAATTAGCCGACGCACGCTCTACAATAAGATGGCAGATCTGGGCATCGAGACCGAATAGCCGCGGCATTGGTGTCAGGCGGAGTGTGCAGCGCGTTGCACACATTCAAGGGATGTCAGCAATTCCCGAGCGAATTTCCAAGCGTTTTCATGATGGATCGCAAGTTGCTGTGATGGGGTATGAACCACTCGTTCCTAGCAATCTGCACAGCTTTTTCCTTTTCATCTTTGGCATCCACGGCGCACGCGGACGCTTTAAGTGTACCCAACCGCGTTGGCGTGGTGGGCCTGCTCGGCGCCTCCACCGGTGACGTGTACGCCGGAGCCGGCGTGTCGTACGAACGCACCGTGGTGAGGGACTTTGCGCTCGGCGGCTTGCTTCGTGCCTCCACACAGGGCGGACTTTTCGACACCCCCACCACCAGCGGCATCGAGGTCGGCGTGAGCGCCAGCTATCTGGGTCTGGTGGACCCGAAAGGTTGGGGTTTGCGCGTCGGCGGACAGCTTGCCTACCTGAGCGCCTCCACGGAACTCACCGCCTGCGGCGGGGTCTTGGAATCGTGCAATGTCGAACGCAGCGCGGTTCTGGACTCCCACGGTCTGATTGCATCGGCAGTGCTACAGCCGAGCGTACATCTTGGTGAAGGCGTGCGTCTGGGCGTGCAGATTGAGATCGGAGCCAAAGGAGGCCGCACGCGCACAGGCACCGCACGAACCACCACGACGAGCATGGGGTGGTTCTCCAGTCCCACAACGCAAACCAACGCGGAGGCGTTTAAGTCCCCAGGCGCAGGAGTGCGCGTGGTCGTCGGTCCAACGCTCGACATGACGTTCTAACGGGAGACGACAATGAACACACACACGATCCGAGCTGCATTTTTCCTAGCGATCAGCGCCATTGCAAGAGCGAGTCGTGCGGACGCCGCCGGCCCTACTCAAGCGGACCCGCTGTTCCCTGGCGCAGGGCGGTTCATGGTCAGCGGCGCGACAGGCGTCCCGTTCATTGCGAGCGCCGAGATGGCGTATGCGCCTAGCCGTGGCTTCGCAGTCGGTGCGTTGTTCGTCGCGACGCCGATTGTGCTCGGTGCGGGCCTGCGCCCACGTGGGGCTCTACTCCTTTCAATCGGCACACGTTTGGTGCTGTCTGCACCTATCTTGTACTACCCCGCCACCACAGGCAGCCCCATCGCAGGCGGCGAGCCTTGGTTCCTGGCCCAACCCGCGTTGCGCTTGGAGAAGCAACTGGGCACGAAGGCGCGTGCTTATCTTGGGGCCGGAGCCATCGCCGCCGTGGGCGTGGTTGATGTAAGCACGAAGCCCGCCTACCAACGTGGCGGCGTGCAAACGTCGATGCCGTGGGGCATTTGGAACACCTTCAATGGCGGCGTTTCACTCGCCATCGGCAGTGACACCACATTGTTTGGGGACATCGGGCTTGTGATGCGAGGCGCTCGAATTGCGGGCGGCGAATGGATCGGTGGCCCACCGTTCTTCGTCTCGATGGGCATTGCGAGGACGCTGTGAGGCGGTGGCACGCGGTCCTGCTTGTCGCCACGCAATGCTTCGGGTGTGGACCGCTGGCGAGCACGCCGGACGATCACCCGGTTGACCCGTGGCGGGAGCTCCTGGTTCACGACGCCGTTGTGCGGACCCACGAGTACGCGATGAACTCCGGGCAAGGCGCGTTGAGCTTTGCAGGCATAGCGCCAAAGCTTGTTGCCGGGGCCCCTTCGGAGACTTCGGCAACAGATGCTTTGGACTGGCTTCAGCGTTGGGCGCCGGCGCGTGTGAGTTGCCAATGGCTGCAAGCAACGCCAAGCAATCACTGCAACCAGGACTGCACACGATGCGACGCGCACGATGTCGCGTGGGAGGTGGCCCCCGTGCGTTTGTTGGCCATCGTGAATCGCGTGGACCTCAGCGACGACGCGCACGCAGGAGGCGAAGCGCGCCTCGTCTATGGGCTAAGCGAGGGGCCGGGCGACGATGCGCGCTCGGCGCCGCTCGACGCCACCTTCATCATCGAATTCCGACAAACCGGCGAGGCTGCGCAGGTCGCGCACCCCTGGCATGAGCTAGGCGTTGCGGGCGCCATCGATGACGCATTCGTTCAGAAACTCGCGCATCTGGTATCGCAGTTCGCAAAATCCGAACATCTCGCTCGCGTTCGCACGCACGTGGGTATGCGTGCCGGCCTGCCGCAGATGCGCGAGTTCAGGGCCGTTGGTGCCCCGGGCACCGGAGAGCGGGAGTGGCTACCCGAGGCTCCCCTCTTGGCACGGTGCGAGGGATGCCATGCCCAAGAGGCCACAGGAGGCAACGAATTCCACCTGCGCGGCACGCCTGATGGCGTCGCGATTTCACGGTTCCTCGACGACCCAAGAAGGCCAAGCAGCAGTGAAATACCTGTTCGCGCACGAGAACTCGCGACCCTACTGAACGCCTCCTCCTCACCATAAAAAAACCCCTGAAGGCGCCCCCCAGGGATTGCCAAGAGTGATTCAGGGCCTGTACAGCGACTGCCGCGGGCGACTACTTTTTGGCGTTGTAGGCCGCGATGGCTTTGTCCGTGATGTCCAGCTTGGCGGGGCCATAGACCACGGCCCCTGTGGCGAGCACCAAGTCGATGCCTTCAGCTTGG
>JAYWGI010000362.1:0-1894 GCA_043779025.1 Myxococcales bacterium | reverse complement strand
AAGAGGTCGATCATGGCTGATACACTTTCCAATCTCGTTAAGCCAATCGGCGCAACGAAGAAGAAGACCCGCAAGGGTCGTGGCGTAGGCTCCGGCCTTGGCAAAACCGCAGGTCGCGGCCAAAAAGGCCAATATGCCCGTTCGCGCGGCTTTAAGCCTCACTTTGAGGGCGGCCAGACGCCAATGCATCGTCGCTTGCCAAAGCGCGGGTTCAACAACCCACGCGCGGCCGTTACCGCAGAGATCAACCTCACGTCGCTCGAGGCTTTTGCGGCCGGCACCGCAGTAGACGAGTCGATGTTGCGTGCACGTGGCTTCATCAAGGGCGAGTGCGATCGCGTGAAGGTGCTCGGCAATGGCGAGCTTACCAAGGCGCTCACGATCACAGCGAACGCGTTCTCAAAGGGCGCGCTCGAGAAGATCACCAAGGCCGGCGGCAAAGCCGTTGTCCTCGGCGCAGAGGCCTGACCGTACATGGGTGCCTTCGAGGGCTTTGGCAATATTTGGAAGCTCCCCGAGCTAAGGGCCAGAGTGTTGTTCACTCTTGGTCTTTTGGCCGTTTACCGCGTTGGTATTTACATCACCGTTCCCGGTGTTGACCGTACGGCGCTCGCCCAAACGATGGCATCAAGCTCATCGGGGCTCGTCAGCTTCTTCAATATGTTCAGCGGTGGCGCGATGCAGAACGCGTCCATTTTCTACTTGGGCATCATGCCGTACATCAGTGCGAGCATCGTGTTTCAGTTGCTGACCATGGTCATGAAGCCTCTCGAAGAACTCCGCAAAGAGGGCGAGGCGGGCCAACGTAAGCTGAACCAATACATGCGCTATGCAACCGTTGGCATCGCCACCGCGCAGGGGATGTTTTGGGCGCTTAAGCTGCAAGGCCACAAGGCAAGCGAAGCTGCGGGGATCTCCGCCGACGTCGTTGCAAATCCGGGTTTCAGCTTTGTTGTCACCTCCGTGCTTACGTGGGTGACCGGCACCATGTTTCTCATGTGGCTGGGCGAGCGGATTACGGAGCGGGGCGTGGGTAACGGTACCTCGTTGCTGATATTTGCTGGCATCGTCGATGGCATTCCCACCGCGCTGTTCGGATATTTCCAGGCGAACGCAGGTAACATTCAGCCTCTCAACGTGACTCTTGTAGGCTTCATGATTTTGGCCTGCGTGGCCATCGTCGTGTTCTTTGAGCGTGGCCAGCGCCGCATCCCCATCTATTATGCCCGTCGCATTGTCGGCAAACGCGTCTATGGCGGACAGAATTCGCACCTGCCCCTCAAGGTCAATACGGCGGGTACCATCGGTCCCATCTTTGCATCCGCGTTGCTCACAGCTCCAGGCTACCTAGCTAACATCAAGTGGCTGCCTGGCATGGCCGGACTCGCAAGTTTGGCGCAGCGTGGCGACTGGATGTTCAACATCGCCTACGCCACGCTCATCATCTTCTTCTGCTTCTTCTACACATCGGTGCAGCTTCCAGCCATCGAGGTTGCGGACAACCTGAAGAAGCAGCAAGCCTTTATCCCCGGCATCCGACAGGGTAAAGCTACTGCAGAATACATTGATTATGTACTCACCCGGGTAACCTTGGGCGGAGCACTCTACATTGCTGCGGTCTGCATCCTTCCGGGGGTAATCTCAAATGCACTTCGCGTCCCATTCCAGTGGGGCGGTACATCGATCATGATCGTGGTGGGCGTCGCACTCGAGACGGCCTCACAAGTCGAAGCGCATCTCATTAGCCGCCATTACGATGGCTTGGCCGAGGGCGGCGGTCGTGCAGGCGTACTACGTGGACGTCGCGAAGCATGAGAGTCATTTTTATCGGTCCACCGGGGGCGGGCAAGGGTACGCAAGCCAAGCGCATCTCCGATGCGTACGGCGTGCCGCA
>JAYWGI010000361.1:0-5130 GCA_043779025.1 Myxococcales bacterium | reverse complement strand
CTATCCGAGGCCTGCCGTTTGGCGCGCCTATCGGCGAGATGATTGACCCGCTCACCGGCGAGCAAGTCACGCCGCGGATTTTTGGTGAGTTCTCCGTCGTCGTCACTGACCCGGCGACGTTCATCGTATCGTACAGTGGCCAAGCGCGTGCGGGCGACAACGATGAGGTTTTTGACTGGGTGAAAGGCTTGTTCGTCAACGGCGTCAAGACCACCTTGGGCGAACTCTGCGAGGTGGAGCAGCGCAGCTTGCTTCAGGTCGTTTCCCTCACGCAAAAAATTTCCGAAGCTTTCGTCACGCGCGCGCCCGACCTCAACGACATCGGTGTGCGCGTACTTCAGATGGGCCGTTTCGAGATCAACTTCGATGAAGGCGATCGTGCGCGCTTGGTCGCGGCCAACGCCGAGATCGCCAAGGCGACGCGTGGTGTGAAGGTGGCCCAAGCGGCTGCAGTCGCTCGTCAGTTCGAGTTGGATCAGCGCTTTGCTCAGGATTCCCGCTACGTCAAAGACATCGCCGGAAACTTCCAGACTTACGCGGCAGGCTCTGCCCTGATCGGGGCCGGTGAAGGCATGCGCGAGCACGGTGGCGGTGGCGGTGGCGGCCTAGCAGCGGCGGGAATGCAGTTGGCGGTGGGCGCCAACATGGCTGGCGTCATGGGCGGCGCGTTCGCAGCCGGGACGCCCGCTGCAGTAGGCGCCGCGATTCCCAAGGTCTCCACTGGCGGCGCGTTTATCACCTGCGGGAACTGCGGGGCACAGCAGCCCGCTGACACGAAGTTTTGTGCGGAGTGTGGCACGAAAGTTGCGCAAGCGCCAAGCCTTTGCACAGGGTGCGGAGCAAGCCTTGCGCCAGGCGCCAAGTTTTGTGCCAATTGCGGCACGAAGTCAGGCGGCTAGTCGTTGACGCCGTCTCCCAAAGCGACACTCCTCTGGCTTTCCCAGCACGATCTGGAGGCGGAACGCATTGCGCGCCGATTGGAGCAGGCGGGGTGGGAGGTCTCTTTGGTGAGCACGGAGGCAGAGGCTGTGGCCGTGCTGGGTGCGGGCGCGGTCTCTTTGCTGTTGCTAGACGCAGACACAGGCGGAGGCGCGTGTTGGCGCGTTCTGCGCACGCTTTTACGCGCCCAGAACCGAGCGCCGGTCGTGTTGTTGGCCGACGGCAAAGATATGTCCTCGCGGGTGCGTGCATTGGAGGCCGGGTGCGCCGATTTGCTTGCGAAGCCCGTGTCCGGCGCTGAGCTGGTTGCGCGCCTCTCGGGTGTGCTTCGCGGTGCACGTTTGAGAGAGTTTTTTCGCGCCTGCGCCCTCGGCGAACCCGCGGCACTCGTCGCCGAAGGTGTTTCGGTGCAGGACGTGATCTCGGGGGTTTCCCAGGGGAACGCCTCGGGCCTGCTCGCGTTAAGCCACGCGCGTGACGACGCTGCAGGCGCGCTTTGGGTCACGGAGGGCCAATTGACAGCGGCGCGCTATGGCGGCGCGCAGGCCAGCGACAGCCTTCTGCTGGCGAGCATGCGGCCTCCCGATCGTTACCAGTTTGACTTCGGCAACGATGACGCTGCTGAGGCCGAGTGGCGAGTGCAGGGTACCGCAAGTGAGCTGATTGCGGCCCTTGATGTGCGCGTCGCGTCGTGGCAGCAACTTGAAGCGCAGCTGCCGTCCCTGGATCAGTACGTTTGGTTCGATGTTGGCGGCGCCAGTGATGCGGACGTGGCTGGCGAGTGCGCGTGGGCGTCGGAGATCGACGGTACTAAGACCTTGTTTGCGCTGCTATCAGCCGGCAAAAGAGACATTTTGCGCGCCGCCGCCGACGTAGCTCGCTTGCACGCGCTCGGTGCGCTCCGCACAAGTTCGCAGCCCATCGCGGCGGGCGCTCGGCACGTGGATCCGCGTGCGTTTGGTGCGATCTCGACCAGGCAAGGGAGCTTCCAGCCCAGTGTGATTCCGCGCACTGTGGTGCGCCCTGCGAGTGTCGCACCACTTTCTCGTACGACTACATTGGCGCCGCCTTCGAGCGTCTCAGGGTCCGCGTGGCTTTCGCCTTCCGTTGGGCCGAGCAATGGCGTGGTGTCCGATGAGATCCCGTTGCCGTCGTCGTCGGCGGTGCTGCTGCTCGAAGAGGACTTGAGCTCGGTTCACGATTTGTCGCTCTACGATATGTCAGCTTCGGCGCGCGCGTCTGTAGAGCCAGTGATGCAGACGGCGCAGGTGGCCACGATTCGCGAACATGCGCTCTCGGACGCGCCCGACGCCTCACGGCTGCCGCCAGCAAAGAAGATGGCGACCGACTCGGAGCCCGAGGATGCGTCACTCTCGGAGGCAGAGCGCGTAGCACGTGCGTGGCCGTCGTCGGATTCGGAGCTTGCGGAGTCTGGCGCAGCCATCGATTCGGGTCGCCGTTCGGGACGTGTGGTTGCGGCCGCGTTCTTGGCCCTGTTGCTCGCGGTGTCGGGCGCGCTCGTGTATGCGCGCCGTGAAGTGCGCGGCAAGGGCGAGGTCGACGCCGCGCTTCTGGATGCGGGGTTGGGCGAGCCCTCGAGTCTTGCGGTTTCGGGCACCTTTGCACGCACCGAGCAGGCCGCGGCCGGGGCGAGGACTCTAGATGCAGGGGGTGTTGACGCGCCGGCTGTCTTGCTGCCGGCGGCATCGGTGGCGAGTGAGGCCGTCGACGCCGCCGGGACACGCGTTGGAGTCGATCCTGTTGCGCCTACGCTACCCCCGAAGACCCTGGCACCGTCACCTGGGGGCGTACCATTGCTGTCTCGAAAGCAGCTCGAAACTGCGCTCGATCGGGGCCAATTCAAACGCGTGATCGAACAGGGTGAGCGCGCTGTGGATGCCAACCCTCAAGATGGTGAAATCTGGGCTTTGATAGGCGTGGCCTATCAGGCAACAGGACAAGGCCCGAAGTCCAAAGATGCGTACGCCAACTGCGCAAAGTATGCGTCCGGTCAAACCAAGGCCGAATGTGCACGCTACGCCAGATAGATCGCTCTTCGCTTGGGTCTCAGGTTAGGGGAGCACCCAATGCGCGCGAGGCGGCGCGGCCCATGGCCGAGCACACGGACACGCATACGGTAGCCAGGGCCACAATGCCCGTGAGCATGGGCAAGTCCCCCGACATTACTGACTGCACGGCCAAAGCTCCCAACCCCGGGAAACGAAACACGTTCTCGACCGTGGCGATGCCGCCCAGAAGCAAGCCGGCGTCCGTCGCCATCATGACCACCAAGGGCACACAGGTGTTGCGTGCAATATGCATCCAAAATGTGCGGTTGCGCGATGCGCCTTTGCTTCGTGCGGTGCGCGGATGGGGGCTGCGTTCGACCTCTTGCCACAGGTCGCACGCAACCTTGGCATAGGCTGTCGCGCCGAGCAGCGCTACCGAAAGCGCGGGCAGCACCAAGGCGCGCAGCTTGACAAAGCCTGCACCTTCGAACCCTCCGATGGGGAACCAGCCAAGCGAGGCTGCGAAAAGTGCCTGCAAAATCATTGCCAACACGAAGGCTGGAACACTCGCCGCAACGGCCCCGCCAACGTCGGCCACAGCGCGAGTCTTGCGCGCCCGCAGCCCTAGCGCTAGCGCGAGACCCAATGCCGATTGTGCCACCAAAACCGCTGCCGCGAGAGACGCTGTCGCGCCAAACCTTTCGGCGATGGCCCGCGCAACAGGTGTATGTCGCACATAGCTTGTACCCAGTGATAAACGCAGCCGCCCCACCGCCAGGGTACCTGGTTCCATGGCCTCCACTGGCGCCGCGCGCGGCGCCAAGTGAACAAAGCCGGCGAGCATATGAGTGTATCGTGCATGCATCGGCGCTCCCGCGCCCTGCGCCAGGCGCATGCGCTGCACCTCGGTCGCGCTGGCCTGTGGGCCCATCATTTGCCGAATCGGGTCGACGCCACTGCACTCCGCCATGACAAAGCTGAGGCTCAGCGCGAGCCACACGCGCAGTGTCAAACCCAGTAGCCATCTCAAGGCGCGCCGCCCACAAGCGAGGTGTGGAAAGGCCAATATCGGGTCGCTGGGTGTGCGCGAAACCCCCGCACGTATCCTTGCGTGTAGATGCCGGCGCGCAGGCTGAAGGTGAAGGCCCACGGCGCGTCCTCGCACAGCGTATGAATCGCACGCGCCAACGCGTTATGTCGCATGCCCGCGTCTGAGGTCGCGATCGCTTCATCCAGTGCCGCATCAACCAATGAATTCGCATAGAACGCAGCGTTGCTAGAGTCCTCGGCGGAGATGGCGCTGCTGTGGAACAATGGCTTCAGAAAGGCCGCCGCGTCGGGTACGTCGGTTGCCCAGCCTCCGAAGGAGATGGCCGAACCTCCGCTCCTTTGCGCCTGCGCAAGGTACGCTTGATAGCTCAGTACGCGTATCTCTACACGCAGGCCAATCTTCTCTAAGTCCCGTGCCACCACTTGCGCGGAGTATTCCCCTACGCCCTGCGCGTAGACCAAATAGGGAATCGTGTGTGGGTACCCGCCCGCGCCGGTGCGCGGGTTGTACGGGTAGCCCGCGAGTTCCATCTCCCGCAGCGCTTCGGTGGGATCGTAGTACTGACAGGGAAGCTGCGCGAGGTCTTCGATGACGGCCGCCGGCAATGGGAACGCGGTGCCCTGCATGGACCCGGGCTTGATGCGTTCGAACTTGCGTCGGTCGATGGCGTAGCTCACCGCGCGCCGTATGTGCACGTTGTCGAAGGGCGCCATGCGCGTGTTCATGATCTCGCCGTACACCTCGCGAGATGGCTCAAATTGCAAGAGATTACGCCATTTTGGCTCAGCGCGCAGAACCATGTCGTCCACGTAGGAGACCTCGCCCACCATGTCGAGATCGCCGCGCAAGAACAGCACGCGCTGCGTGTTGCTGGACGTTTGGAATTGCCAACGGACCGCCTCGACGTTGGGAATGAAAGGCGGCGACTCGGCATGGGTTCGGTGCATCGTCAGCTCGCGGCCGCGCACCCAGCCGCCAGGAGCCACGGCAAAAGCGCCTGCGCCACATGGTGCAAATTCTGTGGAAGTTGGAGCCGCGGCACTTGGACACACAGGGCGCATCGCGGGCAGCATGCTCAGGCTCAGAAAGCGCGCGTCCGAACGCGTGAGGGACACACGTAATTCACCGGAG
>JAYWGI010000360.1:0-1907 GCA_043779025.1 Myxococcales bacterium | reverse complement strand
CCCAAACGTCGGTTGTTCGTTGCGGGGTCTTCGTCTGGGTAAGCCTCTTTGATCTTCTTGGTGGCGCTGTCGCCGTCCGCCCAGATCTTGAGCACCTTGGCGTATTCGCCGACGGCTTGGCGATCGCCGCCTTTTAGCTCGCGCAGCACGCGGCCCAAGGTTGCATGGGCTTGCAGAGCGACGTCGGGCGCTGCGCCGTCGATCACGCCCATGCTTCCGACAAGCTGCTTCTTGGCCTTGTCGTAGTCTTTTTTGTCGGCGTAGTTGGCGCCCAAAGCGAGCGCGATTTGCGCCGTTTGGGTCTTCTTTTTGGCGCCGTAGAGGCGACGGAACGTGTCGTAGTCCTTGAGGGCTTCGAACTCTTGTCCCAGGCCCAAGCGCAGCACCACTGCGTCGGACAAGGCGTTGGAGGCTTTCTCATCCGAGGGGTCGGCGGCCGCGAACTTCTCGTACCAGTCGGCCGCTTGGTCGTAGACGGCCATCGCCTGGTAGTTGCCGCCGATCTCGTAGACGGCCTTGCGCGCCAGCGGCGAGCCGGAGCCCTTGCCCTTGGTGGCGTTGTCGAAATCGATAAGTGCGCGGCGCGCCTGGATCGATTTGGCAAGCAAACGGCCTGCCTGGTAGGCCTTGGCGCCGTTGTACGCGATCTCGTCGCACTTCTCGGCCAGAGGCGCCTTTTTGTTGGCGGCAGGCTCGGCGCAGTAGGGCGTGAACAACGCCATGTAGCAAGCGCCGCCTTGGGTGTAGAGCTCAACCGCTTTTGCAGGAGGCGCGGTGCCCGCTTCCTTCACGGTGGCTTGGCACTTCATACGCTCCAAGTCGACTTTAACCTTGGAGAGGTTGGTGCAGGTCTCGCTGTCCTTCTGCGCGCCGCTCTTGGGGCCGCAGTAGTTGTCGACGTACTTGGGCACGTCGGCCTGCATCTCGCCGATACACGCAGAGCGAGCAGGGTTCACTTTGAGCGCCAAGATGTTGAGCGCCTCGAGCTCGTACTGTGCGGCCATGAGGCCGTACTCGTCGGTGCTGTAGTTGGTGGCGATGTCGCGGAAGGCCAATGCGGCCTCCTGCCAATGCTGCGCGCCGTAGTACATACGCGCGCGCTCGAACTTGATCTCCGCCATCTGCTTGAGGCCGTCGGCGTCGCCGGCGGCAGGCTTGATGCTGCACACGTAGCGCGACATGGCCGTGATCATGCCTTTTTGCGAGTCGGTGTATTCCTTGGGCTCGAGCTTCTTGGCTTCGTCGACTGTGGTCTCCTTGTCGTTGCCGCGCAACGTAGAAGCCTCTTTGCGAAGTGCTTCGCGTGAGTAGACCTTCTTGAATTGGTTCTGGTAGCAGAGCACGGCCGCGAGCGCGGCGTCGGATGCGTCTGCGCTGTTGGGGTCTTCGGCCACGATCACGTCGAAGGCCGGGCCGCACTTCTCCCAATCCTGCTGCACCCAGAGCAAGTCGGCCATGTTGTACTTGATGCGGTAAATGCTTGGCCACGCGTCCTTCGCAAGGCGCGGGAACTCAAAGGTCTTGAATTCGTCAGGCGTCCATGTCTCGACGACCTCTTTGTAGAGCTTGGCGGCAAGCGCCATCGTCTTTGGGTCGCTGGTGCCGCGCTCCTTGGGCGGATGGCCCACGGCCTCCACGTGCCACGCCATGGCTGTCTCGGTGATAAGCGCAGCCGTCTTGCTTGCGCACACCTGCTTGGCGGCTGCGGGCTGCGAGCTCTTGTTAAACGCCTGGTACGCTTTGACTTGGTTGTCGAGCTCGTTCTTGATGACGTCTTTGGCGTTGGCCTTCATGGCCATCGTCGCCTCGGTGATGGAGACTTGGTACTGGCAAAGCTTGGCGCCCTCTTTGTCGCGCACAATCAAGTCGCGGAAGGTGACGATGGCGTCTGCGTAGTGGCCGGTGTC
>JAYWGI010000359.1:0-5158 GCA_043779025.1 Myxococcales bacterium | reverse complement strand
AAGGAATATGTTTGCACTCCTTAATCATGCGCTGCGTATTGGGCATCGGCCAAGCTCTTCAACGGATTTTGTCGACGAGGCCGCGGGTTCGACACTCGCAGCCTCACCGGGGAGCGCAACCACAGCGGCTAAGTGCTTTGCCAGTGGGCCAATTTTTACGCAGTGGCACGAATGTTATTAAACGTGCTACTTAGTAATGTGTGCGAATTTTCTGGGCATCAGCACGTGAAACCTCCGCTTGTGTCGCGGCCGCCTTGTCAAGCGCCGTTGGAGTTAGCCGCGCATCGGAGCCACTGCCGCAGGCCAACGCCCCGGCGGAGCCGCGCGTGGAGCGCACCGTGACGGTGCATGCGCCGGCGCCCGCGCGCAGTGCGTCGGAGGTGACGCGTACGGCCGACGTGCTCTCGGCCACGCCGCACAAGACGGCAAGCGACATGATGGCGGTGGTGCCTGGCCTCAGCGTCACGCAGCACTCGGGAGAGGGCAAAGCGCACCAAATCTTTTATCGCGGATTCGACGCCGAGCACGGCCAAGACTTGGCGATCTCTGTGGCCGGGATCCCGGTGAATGAGGTCTCCAACATCCATGGGCAAGGCTACGCCGATGTGCATTTTGTCATGCCCGAGGTGGTTCACAGCATCAAGGCAAGCCCTGGTAGCTACGCGCCGCAGCAGGGTGACTTCGCCGTCGCGGGGTCGCTGTCCATGCAGCTCGGATACGACGAGCCCGGACTCACTGCCAAGACCTCCTTGGGCTCCTTTGGTGCGCGGCGATCGCTGCTTGCGTTTCATCCGGAGGGTGAGCCCGCCCAGACCTTTGCGGCCTTCGAGGCATACAGCACCGACGGCTTTGGCCCCAACCGCGCGGCGAGCCGAGGCAGCGTCGTCGCGCAGATACAAAAGGCCGCAGGGCCGGTGCAGTTGCGGGCTTTTGGGAGCGCATATGCTGGCCGATTCGATTCTCCCGGCGTGCTGCGGGCCGACGACATCGAGTCAGGGCGCATCGAGCGATGGGCGACGCTGGACCCGAAGCAAGGCGGGAGTTCGGATCGCACGCAGTTGCTGGTGGAGTTGGTGCAGGACCGGGACAATGCGCGCTGGCAACTCGCGGCCTATGGCGTACTGCGAAGCCTCGCCTTACGCCAAAACTTCACGGGCTACTTCGTCGACAGCCAACGTGGCGGCACGGCGGGCAGGAACAGCGACAACACCCAACAGTTGCAGGATGCAACCACCTTGGGGCTGGACGCAAGCTACCTGCGTCGGGGCGCCCTGTTCTCTGCCAGGGACACAGTGGAGTTCGGGATCAGCGCGCGCGTCGATCGCATCACGCAGTCTCAGCGCAGGCTCTCCGAGGTAAACGATGCACCCATCGCGACATGGGTCGACGCCGAGCTCCGCGCCTCCGACATCGCGGGCTACGTGGACGCATCCGTGCACGCTTCCAAGGCCTTGGTGTTTCGAGGCGGAGTGCGGGGGGATGTCCTTGGCTACGCCGCGCGTGACCAAGCGCGGCAAGGTGTAGAGCAGCCGGCTCAGGAACGCAGTACGCAGGGCATGCGCCTTGGTAAAAAGCTGACGGCTGACTTACTGGCGGCGCCCGGCCTGCATGTGCTGGCAAGTTACGGCGAAGGGTTCCGATCGCCGCAGGTGCGATCGCTTTCCAACGGCGAGACCACGCCCTTTACCGAGGTGCAAAGCGCCGAGTTGGGGGCGCGCTATAGCGCGGGAAATCGCGTGCAGTGCGCACTCGCGGTGTTTCGCACGCAGCTGAGCCAAGACTTGGTCTTCGACAGCTTGACCGCACGCAACGAGCGTACGCCCAGTACGTTGCGCACGGGCGTAGCTGCAGACGTGGTGCTACGTCCGCGGTCGTGGCTCACGCTGGCTACAAGTGCAACCTACACGCATGCGGCGTTCTCGGAGAGCGACGCCACACGCCGCGTTGGCGAACTCTTGCCTTACGTGCCGCAGTGGGTTGTTCGTAGTGATATGCGTGCGTCGGGTGAGGTCACGCAGCTGAGAGGCCGGGCGGTGCGCGGTCATGTGGGCCTGGGTCTGAGCGCCCTCTTGCGGAGACCCATGCCGTACGGTGAGTTTGGTCGCGATGTGTTCTTGGCAAGCGCGCGCGTCGGAGCGCGCTTGGGAGCGATAGAACTTGGCGTGGATGTAACCAACTTGCTTGGCGCGGATTGGTACGATGGCCAGTTCGTTTTTGCGTCGAATTTTTCGCGCACGGCAGTGCCCTCTCTGGTGCCTGCGAGCCACGTTACTGTGGGTGAGCCGCGTGCAGTCATGGGGTCTGTGACGTTGTTTCTGTGAGGTAAATGCCAATGAAGTACGTGCTTTCACTCTTGTTCATTGGGCTTGTGGCCTCTTGCAGCGACGCGTCCGATGCAACGGCTGGCGCGCGCGTCACGCTGCGCACACGCATCGATGGCATGCCCGAGGCCGCAGCGCCGTTTGTGAACGCCAAGGGGTGGAGCGTCACACTCTCGGAGGCCAAAGTCTCCGCGGGGCCGTTCTACTACTTCGACGGCTCCGTCCTGCTCGCACATCGATCGCCATCGGGTCGTGATCGATTGCTGGAGGCTCTCGGCATTCGAAGCGCGTGGGCGCACCCTGGGCACTACATTGCAGGTGCGGCGCGCGGCGAGATGCTGACGCCCATCAACGACATTGACTTGCGCAGTGGGGTTGTCGCGTTGCCTCCGGGGGCGGGGGTCACAGGAACCGTGCGCTCTGCAACATTTACGTTTGGCGAATCGGACTTGACGCGCGATGTGATTCGGCTGGCGGGCGTCGCGACGAAGGGCCTGACGCAGCGGGGGTTTACGGTCAAAGTGAAGCAAGGCGACATGTTGAATGCGAGCGGCAATGCGCGCGTGGAGGGTTGCCCCTTTGTCGAAACCAATGTGACCCAAGGCGGGGTGGTGAGCGTGCACGTGGCGCTGCCCGTGTGGTTTGACCAAGTAGAGTTTCAGGAGCTGCCGGAGAGTTCGGCTCAGGTGCCAGTGGCCATCACGGCCGAGATGGTTGCGCACAATGCGCTGGTCCGAGGCATCAAGGCGTCGGATGGATATTTATTCAAATTTACAAAGGATATGCCATGAAATGCGCAGCGAAAATCACCTCGATGTTGGCTCTAGTCGCCGCGTGTAGCTCCGCCACGGGGGACGCAGGCACCGGTACAGTTTCATTTTCCACCTGGGGTGAGGAATACATCGAGGAGGGAATCCCAAGCGCTGTCTTTGCAGACGGGTGGAGCCTCAAATACGACAAGTTCTTGGTCGTGCTCGGCGGTATCACCGTGGCCGATGACCAAGGCGCGGCGGCCGGCAGCATGAAGACGAGCGTGCTGGTCGACCACGTGAAGCCGGGCCCCAAACCGCTCGCAGCGTTTCAAAATGTCGCCGCGCGCGCCTGGAACCGCGTGAGCTACAGCATCGCCCCCGCGAGCAACACGACGGAGCTTGGTGGCGCCACGGCCGAAGACCTCAAGTTGATGATGGGTGCAGGATACAGCTTGTATGTGGAGGGCGTCGCCAGCAAGGGCCTAGTGCGAAAGCGTATCACCTGGGGCTTCACCACCAGCACCACCTTTGAGCGTTGCCGCGGCGACGTGGGCGGCAAAGACACCGAGGGGGCCGTGGTCACACGCGGCGGTACCGACGGGATTGAGCTCACCATCCACGGCGACCATTTGTTCTACGACGACTTGCAATCGCCGAGCGCGAAGGTGCGCTTTGGCGCGATCGCGGAGGCCGACGATCGCGCCACCGGGGATCAAGACGGCTCGGTGACGCTGGACGAACTCGCGAAGTCGCCGCTCGTCGAAGTCCCGCCCGCCAACGGCGGCTACGGCACGGGTGCACTTCGTGGCGTCAACGACTTGCGCGCGTTTGTGACGAGCCTTTCCCGCACCGTTGGGCATTTTCGGGGTGAAGGCGAGTGCTTCACACCAAGCAAATAGAGGCGTTTTGTGCGTGCACGGGCGTCGCTCGCGGGCGTACACTTGCTCATATCTACGATGAAGCCCAAAGACCTATTGTTCAGCGCTGCAGCCTACCTGCGATCCCACCCCAGTGAGTTTGTGGCGGCCGCGCGCGATGCCGCGGGCCTGCGGGTGGGCGTGCCAGTGGCAGCGCTGCGATGGGCCGCAAAGCAGCTCCCCGAGGGAGGCAAGTCGCCCGAGGACGTGACCATCGAGAGCATCCCGCCCGCGCTGCGTCTCTCGGCCACGCTCAACGTGATGGGTGCGCCTCTGCGAGCCACGGCGTCGCTCAACATCGAGGGGGTCCACGTTACCAGCGAAGCCGTACGCGTCACACTCTCGGTGCGCGACCTGGCGGTCAAAGCCGCAGGCGGAGGCCAGAGCTCCGTTGCGGGCCTCTTGGAATCCGGAGCCATCGATCTCTCCAAGCCCGGCAAGCTCCTCAAATTCCTGCCCAAGAAGCCGGCCTTCTTGCTCGACGCTTACGACGACAAAATCGTGGTCGATCTCATGAAGGTTCCTGCGCTCGCCAACAACCCGATCGTGAAACGCGCGCTCGCCGTCATCTCCCCGGTGCTGCGCATCCACGAAATCGGAACCCGCTCCGATCGCTTTGTTGTCCAGTTCGGAGCTAACCTCGCCGGCCTGCGCACCTCGCTCGCGTCGCTACGAGGGAAGTGACCCCTCCAACCTACGCAACTTGCCCCAACGCTTTGGTCCCACCTAGCCTTGCGAAGCTTTGCGTTGGAGTTCACTACAAATCGAAATGGAAGCATCAATGAACAACATTTTTAAAACCGCGTTTTCTCTTGCTCTCGTTGTTGCTTGTAGCAGCTCTGATTCGAGCACTTCGGGGACAGGCACTTACAGCAGTGGCCTGCCATCCGGAAAGAAGCTCTCCGAGGTGACGCAAGCCGAAGCCCAAGCGGCCTGCACTTCGGCCTCAACCCGCCCGTCGCCTCTAACCGCTGAAGAAAGCAAGCGAGTCGGCTGCTCATTTTCAGCAAGCTTCAGCGTGATGGGCGCAGCCACGGATGCCGAAGCGCAATCTAAATGCCAATCGGCATTTGACACATGCTTAGCCGCACCATCGGAGGGGGTCAAAGCGGAGGACTGCACAAAAGCCCCGTTACCCGCCAGCTGGGCCAAGTGTAGCGCGACCGTC
>JAYWGI010000358.1:0-19591 GCA_043779025.1 Myxococcales bacterium | reverse complement strand
AAGCCGGCACCTGCACCAACCCATTGTTTGCCGCCGAACTTCCCGGCTCCTCGGGCGAAGAGTTGTGTGATCTTAAGCCAGGTACGCGCACGGCCGAGCTCGTGTACTTTGCAATCATCGGCGGCGTGCCGCAAGACTTGCTACGCGACAACGGCGTGGTCAAGCCCTTCCTGTCGGACAACGACTGGGTACACATCTTGGGCAAGAACCCCGACGCCTTCGACTTCGACGGCATCGACCCGCGTATGTACGAGATGGGCCGCCCACGCACCGCCGCGAACCTGGAGGCCGACAAGGTCACCGCAAGCCCCGCGGGCATCGACGAAGTGCGCGCTGCTGTCAACGCGGGCAAAACGGCCGCAAGCCCTGACTTTGTTATCAACGATCGCAACACCAATGTTGCGGGCAAAGAGGCAAGCTTCGGCGCCGACCTCAACTACGCGTGCACGTTCACGCTGGAAACTCCGCGCGATGTTTCTGCGACAGACATCGCAGGCCCTGGCGACTGCAACAAGCACTACGACAGCGAAGCCTGTAACCCCGTGGCCAAGTCCGAAGCTACCACGCGCAAGCAGATCCGTGCCAAGGCCTACCCGACCACACGCGAGCTCCAGCTTGCGCGCGCGCTCGGCAGCCGCGGCATTGCGGCCTCGCTCTGCCCCTTGCGTATCGCGCCAGCCGCTGGCCTCACCAAAGATTCGGACCCTGACTACGGCTACAACCCGGCCGTGAAGAGCATCGTCGATCGCTTGGCTGATGCCATCAACGCGCGTTGCCTTTCGCAGCCACTCAAGCCCACCTCCGAGGCCGGGCAGCCTGTGGTCGTGGACTGCGCCATGTACGAAATTGTCGCCGACGGAACCCCAGCACAAGACGGCGAATGCGCTGGCCGACCGAACCGTCTGGTCGGCGACTCCGGCATTCTCGCACGGTTCCGGGAATCGCTTCGTGCGGAAGGGTCCGTCGAGCAGGCAGGCAAGCAGATCTGCGTGCTCAAGCAGCTCCCGGTGCTTGCAGGCGACACCTGTTTGGGCAGTGGGCAGCAGGGCTGGTGCTACGTGCAAGCCAGCGGTGGCAAGACGCCAGCAGGCAAGTGTGGCCAAGCCGTCGTGTTCCAAAAGGACACGTTGGTGAACGGCTCCCAAGTCCGCATCCAATGTGTGACTGAGTAAGAAGGCGGCAGCCCGGTGCACGGGCGTCGCTTGAGCGTCCTCGCGTACGAACGTACGCTCCGGGCGTCTCTTCGCTAGCCAGTACACCGGTTGCTCGCCTTCTTCCTTCAGTCACATGTGCAACGCGCTTTCGAGAGCCACTCTCGAAAGCGCGTTGCGCATTTGCTCGCGTGCGTTCCGCACGCTTGCGGAGCGGGATGCTCGCGGCTTTGCCGCTTGCGGAGAGGCTCGCGTACGTTCCGCACGCTTGCGGATGTGTGTGTATTGCAACCATGGTCTGTCATGCTGAGCGCCGCGAAGCACTTCCCGATGGCCTTGTCCTCCGCCTGGCGGCAGTGCTTGCCTTCGCTATGCGACAATTCACCACAGGATTCCATGTGAAATTGGGTGCTACCTAGACACCTATGAATCCTCGTTCTCCAATTCGATTTGCGTTCGCGCTCGCCGCTGTGGCGACGGCGTGTGCGGGCTCAAATGGCGCGAGCCCCAGCGTTGTGGCTACGGGGTTCGGTGATGCCGCTGCGGCGGACACCGGGGTGTTGGTGCCGTCGGAAGGCGGCGCCGAAATCGCTGTGACGCTGCGATTTCGCTCGCAGGTTGGCGATGCGCCCTTCGATTGTGGCGCTGTGTTTGCGAATGTCGGCACGACCGGCGCACGGCTTTCTCCCTTGGACTTTCGCGTCTACGTGCATGATGTGCGGCTCGTCGATGAGCAAGGCGTCGAGGTGCCTGTGGCGCTGGAGCAAGACGATACATGGCAGTATCGCGAGACCGCACTTTTAGACTTCGAGGACAAATCCGGTACGTGCGCGAGTGGGACCACCGAGACACACGTTGTCCTGACCGGCCATACGCGGAAGGGCAGCTACCGCGGACTGCGATTTCGCGTCGGCGTGCCCTTCGACCTGAATCACGGCGATGCGGCGACTGCGCCTTCCCCTCTTAACTTGAGCGGACTCTTTTGGAGCTGGGCTGACGGCTACAAGTTCGCACGCATGGACGCGCGAATCACAAGCGCGACAACGAACGTCATGTCGGGCTTCCTGATGCATCTGGGAAGCACGGGCTGCAGCGCGGACAGCCGAGGGGGGATTGTAACTTGCACGCATCCAAATGTGGGCGAGGTATCGCTCAGTGGATTCGACCCGCTGACGCAGCCCGTGATTGCGGACTACGGCGCGTTGTTCGGCGCCGCGGCGCTCGACCGGAATACGGGGGGCGCTCCAGGCTGCATGTCCGAGCCCGGCGACCCTGAATGCGCGGCATTGCTTCCGAATTTTGGAATCGACATCACCACCGGAGGGCCACATGCCGCGAGCCAAACGCTCTTTCGCCACGAGTAGCACGGCACTCTGCTGCGTCCTTGTGGGCGCAGCCTCGTGTGGCGCTCAGAGCACGGCACCGAGCGCCAACCTTGTAGAGACGCCTGACCCCAGCAGCACCGACGGCTATCTCTGGATGCTGCCGCGAGGGTTCCCGCTTCCGCGCACGCCGCAAGACAATCCCATGTCGAGCGCAAAGGTGGAGCTCGGAAGGTATCTCTTCTATGAAAAGCGCCTCTCCGTCACGGGTAGCTACAGCTGTGCCAGCTGTCACGAACAGTCCAAGGCTTTCACCGATGGTCGCGCGCGTGCGTTGGGCGCGACGAACCAGCTGCATCCGCGAGGCGCCATGTCGCTCGCCAATATGGCCTATGGAAGCACCTTCACGTGGGCAAGCTCACTCATGAGCTCGCTCGAGAAGCAGGCGCTCGTGCCCATGTTTGGCGAGACGCCCGTCGAGCTCGGGCTGAGCGGCCGCGAGGGACCCATCCTGCAGGCGCTTGGTTCCGATGCGACCTACCGTCAGCTCCTCGAGAGCGCGTATCCGCAAGCAAAAATGCTGTCTCTCGCGCATGTGGTGCAGGCCCTCTCCAGCTTCGAGCGCACGCTGATCTCTGGCCAAAGCCGCTACGACCTGTGGGCCACAGGCGCGGACAGGCGCGCGCTCAACGACTCCGAGCAGCGTGGCCTGAAGCTCTTCTTCGGCGAGCGTGCGGAGTGCTTCCACTGCCATGGCGGCTTCAACTTTGGTGACAACGTGAATCACGCGGGCACAAAAGTTCGGGAGCAAAACTTTCACAACAATGGGCTCTACAACGTGGGCGGAACCGGAGCCTACCCAAGCGATAACCCGGGCCTGATGGGCGTCACTGGACGCGAACAAGACATGGGGCGTTTCAAAGCTCCCTCGTTGCGCAATGTAGCCGTCACCGCGCCCTACATGCACGATGGTAGCATGGACACGCTGCGCGCCGTGGTCGACCACTACGCGCGCGGCGGAACACGCACGGCCTCTGGCCCAAACGCCGGCGACGGCGCTACCAGCCCGCTTCGCAGTGAGCTGGTGCACGGCTTTGCAGCCACCGACGCGGAGCGTGACGACCTCGTTCACTTTCTCGAGTCGTTGACCGATGAGCTGTTTCTCCAAAATCCCGTATACGCGGACCCATGGCCCAGCCACTCCAAGTGACCCAATCTGCCCCCGGGCACCTTGCGATGCAGGAGTTAATGCGGCTGCGACTGGTCGCGTTTGGCGTGCAGCTTTTGGTGCTGGGCGCAGCTTCGCTTTCGGGCAGCTTGGAGCCTCACGCGGGCCAAGGGCTGTGGGCCCTCGTGCTTGCCAATGGCTTGGTGACGGTTGTGCTGCGGCAGCTTTGGCGGCGCGGCAGAATTCGGGCTCGGATCTCGACGGTAGGCGGCGTACTGCTCGCCGACACGGCACTGCTTACTTGGATGCTACTGCTCTCGGGAGGTTCGTCAAACCCATTCTCTGTGTTCTATATTGTTCATGTGGCGCTCGCCGCCAGGCTACTCAGCACGCGTTGGACAGCGGTGCTTGCGGTAGCTACGACAGTAGCCTTTGCGAGCCTGTTCGCGCTCACGCCCGAGGGGGCAATGCATGCGATGCATCGCGGTAGCGGAATGCTGTGGCACCTGCGGGGGATGTGGGTGTCCTACACCCTCACGGCGGCCATCGTTGGCTACTTCATGGCCCGAACCACGCGGGCCATCGAGGCCAGAGATGCGGACCTCCTGCGCGCAACGCAGAAGTCTGCCGACGCGTCCAAGCTCGCGGCCCTTGGAACTCTTGCGGCCGGCGCCGCACACGAGCTAGGCACCCCTCTTGGCACCATCGCGCTTGTGGCGGAGGAGCTCGCCCATGCGCCTTTGGCGAGGACCGATCTCGCGCTGGCCGCGGATCTCAAACTGCTTCAGGCGGAGGTCGTACGCTGCAAGAGCATTCTCCGCCGCATGGCTTCCGCTGCAGGCGAATCCTACGGCGAGAGCGCTGTTCCCGTGCAGGCCACCGAGCTTGCTACAGACATACGTGAAGCGTTCTGGCATACGCCTCTGGAACTTATCGTGCATGTTGCCGCCCATTGGCGCTACGCGCTTCCACGAGCCGCGCTGCGTCAAGTTTTGGTGTCCTTGGTCGACAATGCGCTCGCGGCCTCAGAGGGCTCGCCTCAGGTGTCGATTTACTTCGAGGGCCAGCAGAGTATCTGCCAGATCCGAGTTGTCGACAGCGGGGCCGGAATGACGCCAGATGTGCTCGCTCGGGCGAGCGAGCCCTTCTACTCCACGAAGGAGCCTGGATCCGGAATGGGCCTAGGATTGTATCTTGCACATGGTTTCGCGGCCGCACTCGGGGGCACGCTGCATCTGGAAAGTGCGCCGTTTCGGGGCACCTGCGTCACCCTCTCGATCCCGTCGCAGGAAGTCCCGTGATGCATGCTCGCAGTGTGCTCGTGGTCGACGACGACGAGACGTTTCGCATGCGCCTTGTAGACGCATTCCGTCGGAGAGGATTTGACGTCCGAGGGGCGGAATCTTTTGCCACGGCGTTGGAACTCGCACGCGGAGAGAGCCCCGAGTTCGCGGTCGTCGATCTCAAGATGCCCGGTGGTTCGGGACTTTCCTTGGTACGTGAACTGCTGGCACTCGATGCAACAACGCGTGTGGTCGTGCTGACGGCCTATGGCAGCATCGCGACCACCGTCGAGGCAATGCGTGCAGGCGCAGTCAACTACCTGAGCAAGCCCGCGACGCTCGAGCAAATCCTAGGCGCCTTCGAACCCACAACGGATGCCAGCGCGGCGCACGCGCCGCACGCATTGCCCAGCCTTGCCCGGATGGAGTGGGAGTACATTCAGCGCACGCTGACAGAGTGCGAAGGCAACGTGACTCAAGCCGCCAAAATGTTGGGCCTTCACCGGCGATCGCTGCAGCGCAAGCTCGAGAAGTACCCCGTCTTGCGGTGAGCGGTACGCCGGTTCCAACGAGTTTCATGCAGACGACCCGCGAGGCCCTCCTTTCGACATCATGGCAAAGACGCCTCGCGTTCGGCCTTGTTGGGTGAGTCTTACACACGGTACTTTCAGCAGGATGGCTACACCCTTCGCGTCGCGTTTTTCATTGTTGTTTGGTGTTGGGGGTCTTCTGCACGCGTGCGCGACCGACCCGTCAGTGCAGCCTGTCTCTCCTCCGTGCGCCGTTCAGCTCGAGGCAAACGAGTCCCACGATGCGATGCTCGTGGGTCAAGGGCAATGCAGTACCCGGGTAAAATGGTCCGTACGCGTTGCAACCGGGACGTACAATGCACCTACTTGGTCTTCGGCGGAATCTTCTGGGCTACGGGTGCATGGCGAGTGGACGGCTACGACCCATGGAGCCACGCGAACCGTTCGAGTACGCAACGAAGGCAGCGCTCCAATGACGTTGCTTGGCCTTGAGTGGAGCGCGACAGTTCCTGGTTTACGTTTAGATCGCATGCTTCACAACGGCTATCAGAGCTGGTCCTACGCCGGGTTTCAGCCTGTGCCCGCAACGCTCGCGGAGACCGATGGTCCCCCGAGCGATGGCGGCAACAACGAAGATACGCTCGGTGAAGTACCCGGCGTGTCCTGGTGGTGGAGCGCCCTTAGCAACGCAGACGGCGTGGGTATGGTGGTGGGAGCGAGTGGCGGTACGGTCTTAAAAACGCGTGTTTCAGCAGACGGGGTACAGACGCCGCGGGTTCGGATCACTCAGGGGCTGACGGGAGACGAAATTGTGCTCGCGCCCGGTGAGTCGAAAGTCTTGGATGGCTTGTACCTAAGCCTGGGCAAAGTGAGTGAAGAGCTCGACGCCTATACGTCTTATGTTGCTTCCCTGCACGCGGCTAGACGTGCCCTAAAGCCAGCCCTCGGCGGCTGGGGCTCTTGGAACATGTATTATGCATCTCCCACTGCGGCCGCCATCAGAGCGGAAGCCTCGTGGGCGGCGGCCAATTTGGTCCCATTGGGTTTGACTGATTTTTTGCTGGATGATGGCTATGAGACGCGTTGGGGGAGTTGGCAAGCAGCACCGAGTTTTGGCGCAGATCTTGCCGTTTTAAACGAAGAGCAGAGGTCTGTCGGCCTTCGTCCGGCCGTGTGGATGGCGCCCTTCTACGTCGCGATGGAAGATCCGCTGCTAGGCCTTCACCCAGACTGGTTTGTGCGGCGACGTGATGGCGCCCTACGTAGTTTTAACAATTTCGGTCCGACCTACGCAGCGCTCGACGTGAGCTCGGCGGGCGCGCGTGAGTTTGTCGCTGCCGCGGTAAAGAAATTTTGGACTGATGGGTACCGTACATTAAAAGTTGATTTCCTATTCGGGGGTGCGCTTGAGGCCCCGCGCACCCCCGCGCTAACCTCTTTGGAGGCGTACCAAAACTGGATGCTAGTTATCCGCAACGCCGCGCCGGAGATGCACCTCGTGGGTTGTGGGGCTCCCCTGCTTCCCTCAGTAGGGTGGGTTGACAGCATGCGCGTAGGTGCGGACGTTGCGTTTTCGGTCGCGCCTGCACCAAAGTATGTATTTTCTGTCGCGCAAGCACGGCAGACGGTGATGCGTGCAGCCACGGACAATTTGTGGCGTTTGGACCCCGATGTGGTTCTGCTCCGTGGCAGCGGTCTTAGCGATGTCGAGGCGTGGACGACCGTCGTGTCCAATGCGCTCTCAGGTGGAAATTACTTGTTGGGTGATGCACGGCAGGCAGGTGAGCTACGCACCAAGATGGCCCTTTCCTCCCAGATTTTGGAGCTTAGTCGTGACGGTGTAGCTGCGCGAGCGGTGGACTTTGTGAGCGAGCCCGATAGCCGCCTCTATTCGTCGCCACTCTTGTTCCCGCAAGGCGGCACGAGTGTTCCCCACGTTTGGAAAAAGCGCGCGGCCAATGGCAAGCGAAACTGGATTGCACTCTTCGCGTGGGAGAGCGAAGGCTACCGAGCGGAGCTTAGCCTGCCGCAAGGCGCGGTGGAGGTGGTTGCGCCTGGCGTAAACACGAATAGCGCCGGTGCACGCTTGGTGCCACAAGGGGGCGGAACATTTGAGGTGCCACTGCATGGCGTCCGGTTGTTCGCTTTCGAGGCGGAAGTCGGCAAGCCTTAAGGCAAGACGCCGCATCATGCGGATACCTCGCAATGTTACCCCTTCGCGAGCAGCGGGAACCCCATGGCCTCACGCTGCGCCAAGTAGCTCTCGGCGACGGCCTTTGCGATGCCGCGCACGCGGCCGATAAAGCGGGCGCGCTCGGTCACGCCGATGGCGCCGCGAGCGTCGAGCACGTTGAAGCAATGCGCGGCTTTGCACACGCAGTCGTAGGCGGGGAGCACCAACTTCTTGAGCGGATCTTCGCTGCGGCCGAGCAAGCGCTTGGCCTCGAGCTCGTAGCGATCGAAGGATTCGAAGTGCGCCTTCACGTCGGCCTCTTCGAAGTTGTAGGTGCTCCACTCCCACTCGGCGCGCTTGGCGATTTCTCCGTAGCTGACGCCTTCGGACCACATCACATCGTAGATGCTGTCCTTGTCCTGCAGGTACATCGCGATTCGCTCGAGGCCGTACGTCAGCTCGCCCGCAATCGGCTTGCAGTCGATCCCGCCCACCTGCTGAAAGTAGGTAAATTGGCTGATCTCCAAGCCATCAAGCCACACTTGCCAGCCTAAGCCCCAGGCGCCCAAGGTCGGCGATTCCCAGTCGTCTTCGACGAAGCGCACGTCGTGATCCTCGGGCTTGGTGCCGATGGCTTTGAGCGACTCCAAGTACAAATCTTGGATGTTTAGCGGAGCAGGCTTAAGGATGACTTGGAACTGGTGAAACTGCTGCAAGCGGTTGGGGTTGTCGCCGTAGCGGCCGTCTGACGGCCTGCGTGAGGGCTCCACGTACGCGACGTTCCACGGCTCGGGCCCAATGGCGCGCAAGAACGTAGTGGGGTTGTAAGTGCCCGCCCCCACTTCGGAGTTGTATCCCGGGACCAGCACGCAGCCGCGCTCCGCCCAGAAGTTTTGGAGTGTGCGTAGGATGTCTTGGAAGTACATGTCGCTGGCGGAGGACATGCACCGGCCTTCCCCAAACCTTCAAGCAAATTCACCTCGGCGTGCTCGCCCGGCGGGCTGCCACCCGATGGCCACGTTCGCCCTTTTGCACGATGGCCGTCTCCAACCACCGTGGCCGAGAGAGAGAGAGACCTTCGCATGAACATTCCCGCACTCGAATCCCAGCTGCACGATTTGCAAGAGCGCTATGCCTACCTCGAGCGCTTGGTCGAGGAGCTCAATGGCGTGGTGGCTTCGCAAGGTAAATTGCTGGATCGCGTGCTCTCTGAGCTCCGTGCGATGGCCGAGCGTGCGCAGCCTCAAGGCGGAGCCCAAGAGCCCCCTCCGCATTATTGACTGCGCGAGCCGTTCGCGTGATCGGCATGCGCCTTGATGCCGTGATAGGGTACGGCGCACCATGGGACTCGCAATCGGAATCGACTTGGGGACTACCAACACGGTGGTTGCGGCGGTGGTGGATGGGGTGGCCATCACGCTGGCGGATGAGCATGGGGCGCGGCTCATTCCCTCAATTGTGTCTTTCCCAAGTCCGGGGCAGGCTGTGGTGGGCAACGCTGCGCTCGAGCGTCGGTTCACCGACCCGTACAACACCATCTATTCCGTGAAGCGACTGATCGGGCGTCCTTGGAACTCTCCTGAGGTGCAGGAAAATCGCTCGCGGTTCCCCTTTACGCTGGCAGAGGGGCCTAAAGAGTCCGTCACAGCGATGGCCCACGGCACGGCCTACACCTTGCCTGAGATTAGCGCCTTTGTGCTCCGTAGAGCCAAGGCGCTTGCCGAGGCGGCGCTGGGGCAACCGGTCGACAAGGCGGTCATTACTGTACCGGCCAACTTTAACGAGCTTCAACGCGCGTCTACCAAGGTGGCGGGCAAGCTCGCGGGCCTTGAGATTTTGCGCATCCTCAATGAGCCTACGGCCGCGGCGCTTGCCTATGGCCAAGGGCTTACAGGCGCCGAACGCGTGCTCGTGTACGACCTGGGCGGCGGCACGTTTGACGTGACGGTGCTCGAGCTTTCGGGCCGCGTGTTCGAGGTGCTGAGCACCGCGGGCGACACGCAGTTGGGCGGCGATGACTTCGATGTCGCGCTCACCGAGCGACTTTGCGATGCGTTTATTATGCACCGAATGTTCGACCCACGAACCAACTCCATCGCCTACGGCCGCGTACGTATCGCGGCTGAGGAAATGAAGCGTGCGCTCTCGGGCACGGACGATGTGGTCGCGCGCATTGAGGGCATCGGCGCAGGCGACATCGGTCATCAAGCAAGCTTGGACGTGCGTGTGACGCGCGCCGAGTTCGAGGAGCTCGTGGACCCGCTCGTTCGTCAAACCATCGATGTGGCCGGGCACGCACTTTCGGCTGTAAATTTGCACGCGCGCGACATCAACCACGTGCTCTTGGTGGGTGGCCCCACGCGCATTCCGCTCGTGCATCAGCGCCTTACGGAGGCATTCGGCAAGCCGCCCACCGGCAGCGTGAACCCTGACGAAGTGGTGGCGTTGGGCGCCGCCATTCAAGCGCATGCGCTCGCGCACGACGGGGATACCTCTCTGCATGTGGGGCGCGCAGCGGCGGCTTCCCTGCGTACCGAACAGCGCGCGGACTCTTCGCCGCAAAGCGCGATGGCCAAGAGCGGCATGCTGAGCTCGTCGGGGCAGTCCAGCATGACGGGGGGCGCCATCGCTGTGCCCACTGCGAGCCAAGTGCGCACGCGGGCACAGCGCACGCTGCTCATCGATGTCACGCCGTTCAGCCTGCGCGTAGAGACTGGCAACGGCTACTCGGACGTCGTGATCCTGACCAACTCGCCCGTACCTTGCGACCAGACCCGTGTGTTCTACACGGGTCGCGACAACCAGAGCAGCGTGGTAATTCGGGTGGCCCAAGGCGAGTCGCCCGCCTTCGCGGAGAACACCTACCTGGGCGAGCTCACGCTCGACGGCTTGCCACCCGCCAAACGCGGCGAGCTGCAAATCAGCGTGACCTTCGAGCTCGACAGTGACGGCGGTCTCAACGTGCGCGCCACCGACAGCACCAGCGGTCGCGAGACCAAAGCCGGCATGCGGCTCTCGGGGGTATCGAATGCGGAGAGCGAGGTGGAGCAGATGCTGGGTCGTCAGAGCGCGGTGGTTGTTAGCGGCTGAGGCGATGCGAAGCGCTTGATTGTTGGCGCGCGTTTCACTAGAGTTAGGATTTCTCTGGTGGTCGTAGCTCAGTTGGTAGAGCGCCGGATTGTGATTCCGGCTGTCGCGGGTTCAAGCCCCGTCGATCACCCCAAAAATGCGTCTTGGTGGCGACCCGTGAAGGCGCATGGATGAAAATTGTGATGCGGTCGGGTGCGAAACGTTGACGGGCGCTCAAGGCTTCACAGACAATGCTGCATTAAGATGCCCGCAGCGAACAAGCCTTTGGTTTTGGTGGTCGACGACGAGCCTGCGATGCGGGAGCTTTTGGCGCTGCACCTGCGCCGCATGGAGGACCCCAAAGTAGACGTGATCTTTGCCGAGAACGGCGACGATGCCTGGCGTATCGCAGTGAAAAAGCTGCCCGACTTGGTGATCTTGGACGTGATGCTCCCGGAGAGCATGAGCGGCTGGGACGTGTGCAAAGCCATCCGTGAGGACAAAGCGCGCTTTAACCACACGGGCGTCATCATGCTCACGGGCATCGGTGAGACGCTCAATGCGCTCACCAGCCCGCTGTTCGGCGCCGACGCCTACATCAACAAGTCAGAGTTCAGCGCGGCCGACCTCGAGGCCTTGGTGAGGGAGACCTTGAACGTGCGCTCTGGCGTCTCTATCTCGGTGCGCGCGCCCGATTCCGCCAAACCGAAAAAGCCCGCGAGCAAGGCCGCGGAACCAAAGAAGCCTGCTGCTGTCAAGGCGCCGGCCGCGAAGAAGACCGCGACCGCAAAGAAGTCTGCGGTGAAGAAGTCCGCCGCCAAAAAAACTTCCCAAAAGAAATAGCGAAAATCTTGCGCGGACGGGCTTCTCTTGGCCCCAAAACTGCACTAGCGGGTACCGGATGCGCCATCGCCACCTGGGACTCTTTGTGATTGTGAGTGCGACTGCGGGGCTCGCGGCCTGTGGTTCTACTTCGGAGGGCGCCACGCCTGCGGGCTTGGCGCCGGTGGGTACTTCGGACGCTGGCGCGGGCGATAGCGCACCGGCCGGGCCCGCCAAGCCCCTGACCTCGTTGCTCATCGCGGATGTGAACCGCAACGGAGCCATTGACGAGAACGACGCCACCGAGCTGGCCGATCGGGAGACGTGGGATGAACGGCACGGCGCCGTGTTCCTCGCCAACTTGGACGACGACATGAGGGCATGCAAAACATCGGGCCAAACTGATGTCCAGCTAGGCGCGTGCAACGACGCGGCCGACGAGGTCATCAACGGCGCCGACGACTTGGAAGACTTGGCGGAGATTCGTCTCACGGCGTGGACGGACATGCCCGACGACGCATCCGCGACCTTGTCGGTGGACGAAAAAGCCTCGCCCAATGTGCGCTTGTTTAAGAAGGTGGGAGACGCCTACCAGGTGCTCGACTTGTCGCGGCCGTTCACCGCGAACGAGCTCAAAGTCGGTCTTGAATTGCGCCTTGAAGGCAAGGACATCGCGCGCGATTCTGCGGTGTGGGACGGCACGGCCGACTTTGCCCTCACGCTGAGCCATGGCGGCGCGCAGGTGGCGGTGGACAAGCTGCGCATGCGCATGGCGCCGGTGGTTTCCCCGAACCATTTGGACCAGCCTACGCAGGTGTTTGCCTCCAAGGACGGAGGACAGCTTTCTAGCGCCTTCGTTGCGGGAATTTCTGCGATTCAGCGCCTGGTGCCTTCCAAAGGCCTGCCCGCTGCGGTTGCGCTGCCCAGCAACGGCGACATCTGGACGCAGGATTACTGGGACCCCGCCTACACCTCCATGCCCGGGAAAGACGGTTCAGTACACGCATTGCGCCTGAACTTTCGTGCGGCCAATTACGGCCGCATGTGGTCGTCGAACGGCTCAAACGCACTGCGGCCCGGGGGCCGCGCCGCCTACGGCTTGCGTGGAAAAGACGTCGGTGTGGTCGTTGCCTTTGACCCCAAGCACGATGACAAGATGGATTCCGAAAACTCCTTCGGCAACATGGAGACGCTGCCTCCGTACACCAATGGTGCGGCCAAGTTTCCGCTGGGGCGCATCTTGCGCGGCGGCTTCTCCACCAACTACCCCGACCGCGTGTTCGACAAAATGCTTGAGGCCCAAAAGGTCCAGGGGCCAGTGCTCTACGTCAACACCTCGTGGCTGATCGTCGGGCACATCGACGAGGTCTTGAGCTTTGTCAAAGTGGACTCGCCACGTGGATGGGCCGTGTTGCTCGCCGACCCGGCGATGGCGCGTGCGGCGTACCAAAAGCTGCAGGACAACGGTCAGGGCGGCCTCGCGGTGCATGCCGGCAAGTTCATCGACGATGGCCGAGGGGATGAGATCTCTGCGGCCACCACCGTGTCGCGCGTGCTCGGCGACACCGACTTGATGGCGGCCAACCAAGCGGCGCAGGGGTACATAGACGCCATCGTGGCCGTGCTCAAAACCGAAGTGGGCCTTACCGACAGCGAGTTCATTCGTGTGCCATTTTTTATCGAGCAGCAGGACGGACAAAGCGTCGCGTACGACCCCGGTACTGTGAACGGCATCTCGCTGGGCGACGGGCACTTTATCTCGCCCGATCCGCATGGTGCAGCGCCCGGCGGCGCCGACGTGCTCAAGACGGCATTTGAGCAAGCGCTTGCGCCTTTTGGCATCACCACGCATTGGATCGAGAACTGGGATTTGCTCCACCGCAACTACGGCGAGGTGCACTGTGGCAGCAATGTGTACCGCGAGGTGCCCACCAACAATGGCTTTTGGAAGAGCGGGAAATAGACCATGAAAAAGCTTGGTTCTGTATTGGTTCTGGCACTTTGCGTGGCGGCTTCCTCGTGGAGCGCCTCCGCGCATGCTGTAGCCTTTGGCGACGCTACCGCCAAAGACCGCGCGACGCTGCAAGCGCAGGTGGCGAGCACCCGGGCGGCGTCGCCAAAATCCTTTGCTCAACTGCGTGCACTGCGCACGCAACTACCCGAGCTCGACCAGAAGAAGCGAGGACGCGTGGTCGTGATTGTGCCAAGCCTGGTAGCGCTTGGTGTCGACGGCCTGCTCCCCATGCTGGACGCGCTGATGCTCACTGCAGACGCGCACCACGACTTGAGCGACCAAGCGTTTGCGACATGGCGCGCGGGCCTCGTCGAGGCCGTAGGGCGATTACGCGATGAGCGTGCGCTGCCGCACCTGAAGAGCATCCTTGGGTCGGGCAGTCACGAGAGCGCAACGACGCGCGTCGCCGCGGGGCGCGCCATCGGGCAGTTGCGCTCGGAGACCGCCATTTCAGCGCTGACCTCGGCGGCCAGTGATGCCAACGCTCGGGAGGCCGCGGTGGTCGGCCTAGGCGAGGCGCGCCGCGTGATTGCAACGGCGTACCTCGCGTCCGTGCTGGAGGGTGAGCGTCAAGACACGCCGCTGCTGCGCGCCAGCCTCAAAGCATTGGGCCAAGCCGGGTCGTCTTGGGCATGGGACACGCTGGGAGGCGCGACCACAGGTGAGGGAGATCAGGTGCGTCAGCTCGCGGCCAAAGCACTGCTCGAGGCATGGATGCGTCTTGCGGGTGAGGCGCGCGAGGAGGCCGTCGTGGCCATGTCGATGACAGAGTACCGCGAGCTGCCCACAATGATTGCGGCGCTTAAAGGCAACAAGGGCGCGGATGTTGAGGCGATCTCGCGACTGCACGCACGGGTTCAGCGGCTCAAGCTGCGCTGAGAGGTCAGAGGTTACGCCTTCGCCGGTGGCGTCATGCCCATCGCTGCGAGCATCTTCGCAAGCTCGGCATCGTCCGTGCGTAGCCAGTACTCGTAGGCGCGGAGCGCGTTGGAGGCCGTGGCTAAGCCTGCGCCCAGGAGTGTGCATGCTACACGCTCCAACACGCGCGCGAGCCCGTCGAAGGCGCTCGCTAAGGTCTCAAACAAGTCGAAGCGCGGAGCACCATCGCTGCCCGCCGGGCCTCCGCCCGCGCGTAGAATATGACCCGCATGCGTGTAGGCGCTTCGGCCAATGGCGCGCACGTAGGTGTCGTTCACTCCGCGCGCCCGAAAGTGCTCGGAGAAGAAGCCGCCCATGTAGAGCGCACTGTCGCCTAGGGCCCGCAGTTGCACAAAGCGATCATGTGCAGACTGCATGCTCATAGAGGCATGCAGTTGCAAGGTGAGCGAGCCCGCCATCATGGCGTCGCGCGCATCGTTTCGGGTCGCGAAGTCGGCGAGTAGCCCGGCGAGGTAGGTCGACGCGCCCGCTGGGAGCTGCGCGCCCACAGACCGCTCTGCGTCGGCGACAAGGTCGGCGAAAAACAGATCAAGTTGGGGAACGACTAAAAATTCGCTCATGGTGCGCGAACCTCCGGAAACAACCCTATCGTAGCGCGCGCGAGGTCGCCCCGCAAATTCGAGGCGCGGCGTGTCGTGTCGTGATGCCGGGCGCTTTGCTTGGCGCTCTCCAAACGGCGCAGGACGAATCGTGGAGAAAACCAGCCATCGGGTTGCATGTCGCAAAAACCAGGTCAGCGAAGGAGCTCACCCGTCGCCCCCTCCCTACACCCGGAAAAGGATGTTCATGAATTCACGTTACGCTTTCGCATCACTCACATTGGTCTTTGCATCGGCTTGCGCAGTTGCTGAGGACCCCGCCCAGGGGAACTCCAACACGCCGGACGTGGTCGAAACGGCTGGCGACGCTTTGACCGTTGCGAGTTGCCCCCAAACATTCTCTTTGACGCTGAACCGCGTACAGATCGCGGGAGAAACGTCTTTCTGGAATTCGGTTGGCCCAACGCTTGGGGCCGACCCCGAGCTTCAGGCCGTCGCGCTCGCAACGGCCACGTCGCAGCGTAACGCGATGAATGCGCTGTTGGCCGAGCAAGGCAGCTCGTTTGTTGTCCGCGGCCGCCTGGCACGCCGCGCGGGCGGCGAGTGCTATTACAGTGCCGCCGTGGGCACGGGGCGACGAACAAGGCCTCTGACGCAGGAAGTGCTGTTCTCCTCCACAGGTACTGGCGCGGGGCGTCGACTGATGCTGCAGGTTGCACTTACCCCACCGACGTACATCGGCCTAAAGGCGTTCAACAACAAGGTCACGGTCTTTCCAACATCGTATAGCGCGGCGGGAATTGTCGTCGCGCCCAACACATTCATACGTGTTCGCTCCGAGCTCCCAGCGAACGGGTTCTGCGGAGACGATGTCTGGTGTCGTGAGACGTTCAACCTCGGCTCAAGCCTGGCTTCGCTCGCTCTCTGAGGTGTAGGCTGACAACCGACCCCGCGCATGAGGCCCCGCGCCTCGTGCGCGGGGCCTTTGCATTTTTTGCGGCTTCGGTCGTGCTTGGGCTTCGGGAGCGCACCGGCCTCTAAGCGCAGCGCCTACACCGCAAAATTCGCCCAATCGATGGGCCCGCTTTGAATAACGCGCCTTGACGCCCCTCGGGAGCTCGTTATGTTCCGGCTCGCGCTCTTGAACAGGGCTCTTGCCTTTTCGGGCCCCCCGTTCTGAGCAGTTTGCGGACCTCAGTTTTTCCAGGACTTCTGGAACACTGCCCGGCCTTACCTACCCAAAAACCAAAGGAATCCAAATCATGGCGAGCATCCGACCCCTCCAAGACCGTATTTTGCTGAAGCGTGTCGACTCCGAAGAGAAGTCCAAAGGCGGAATCTTTATCCCCGATACGGCCAAAGAGAAGCCCGCAGAGGGCGAGATCTTGGCCATCGGCAAAGGCAAAGTGGGCGACGACGGCAAGCTCCGTGCGTTGGACGTAAAGGTGGGCGACCGCGTCCTTTTCGGCAAATACTCGGGCACCGAGATCAAGATTGACGGCGAAGATCGCCTCATCGTCCGCGAAGACGACATCCTCGGCGTGCTCGAGGCCTGACCTTTTAACCTTTAGGAACCTACGAACATGAGCGCAAAAGACATCGTTTATACCGAGCAAGCCCGCAACCTGATCCTCGCTGGCGTCAACACGCTGGCCGACGCGGTCAAAGTCACCTTGGGCCCCAAGGGGCGCAACGTGGTCATCGAGAAGAGCTTCGGCTCCCCTACGGTCACCAAGGACGGCGTCACCGTCGCGAAGGAAATCGAGCTCGAGAACCGCTTCGAGAACATGGGCGCGCAGATGGTCAAGGAAGTCGCTTCCAAGACCTCGGACGTCGCCGGCGACGGCACCACTACAGCCACCGTGCTGGCTCAAGCCATCTACCGTGAGGGCTCGAAGCTCGTGGCTGCCGGCCACAACCCCATGGAAATCAAGCGCGGCATCGACGCGGCCGTCACGCAGTTGGCGGGCGCGCTGAAGACCATGGCCAAGCAGACCAAGGACGCCAAAGAGATCGAGCAAGTCGGCACCATCAGCGCCAACGGCGACGCTGAAATCGGCCAAAAACTCGCAGAGGCAATGGAAAAAGTCGGCAAAGAAGGCGTCATCACGGTCGAGGAATCCAAGACCGCCGAGACCACCTTGGATGTTGTCGAAGGCATGCAGTTCGACCGTGGCTACTTGAGCCCCTACTTCGTGACCGACCCCGAGCGCATGGAAGCCGTGCTCGAAGATGCATACATTCTTATCTGCGAGAAGAAGATCTCCAACATGAAGGAGTTCTTGCCCGTGCTCGAGGCAATCGTGCAGTCGCCGGCCAAACGCCCGCTGCTTATCATCGCGGAAGACATCGAGGGCGAGGCTTTGGCTACGCTCGTCGTCAACCGCATCCGCGGCATGCTCCAGTGCGCAGCGGTCAAAGCCCCAGGCTTTGGCGATCGCCGCAAAGAGATGCTCAAAGACATCGCGACCCTCACGGGCGGCCAAGTCATCTCCGAGGAGCTGGGCCTCAAGCTCGACAACGTGACGCTGTCCGACTTGGGCCGGGCTAAGCGCATTCAGATCGACAAGGACAACACGACCATCATCGACGGCGCCGGCGCCGCTGAGAAGATCAAGGCGCGTGTTGCGGAAGTGCGCTCACAGATCGAGAACACCACCAGCGACTACGACAAGGAGAAGCTGCAGGAGCGTCTTGCCAAGCTCGCAGGCGGCGTCGCGGTCCTCAAGGTCGGTGCTGCCACCGAGACCGAGATGAAGGAGAAGAAGGCCCGCGTCGAAGACGCACTGCACGCCACGCGCGCAGCCGTCGAAGAGGGCATCGTGGCCGGCGGAGGCGTGGCTTTGCTCCGTGCACAGTCCGCGCTCGACAACCTCAAGCTTTCGCCTGAACAGCAGTTCGGAGTGACCATCATCCGTCGCGCAATCGAGGAGCCTTTGCGTCAAATTGTCGCCAACGCCGGGCTCGAAGGCTCGATCGTCGTGAACAAGGTCAAAGAAGGCAAAGACAGCTTCGGCTACAACGCGGCGAATGACACCTACGGCGATATGATTGCCATGGGCGTTATCGACCCCGTCAAGGTGGTTCGCACAGCGCTTCAGCACGCCGCCTCGGTCTCGGGCCTCATGCTCACCACCGAATGCTTAGTGGCCGAGCGCCCTAAGGACGAAAAGCCGGCAGCTGGCGGCCACGCAGGCCACGGCCACGATCATTTCTGATCGAACCGGGCCCTATTTAGAGCCTCCGAAAAAAGCGCGTTCCCTTGCGGGGAGCGCGCTTTTTTTATGGTTCTGTGCGGTTTTACCCACCTTGAGCATTCTTGGCGACATCCCGGCACATTTCTTGGCCTGCGCTATGCAGCGGGTGATACCGTTTTCACTGCGCATGGCGGAGCGGACTCTGCACGCGTGCGCGAAAGCCATATTTTGAGCCTCACAAGGGGCCTCAACCGAGGAAATCCAAGCAGATGCGACCCAAACTTATCGGTGTGTACTCCGGAATCGTGGCCCTGGCTGCGCTGCTCTCTTTTGTGGTTGCTCGCGGGCAAATTGGCTCCATTGCTGGGTCATCGGAACCGCGTTTGCGCGCGGCTCGCGCCGAAGCGCAGGGCGTGGCGGCCCGCATCGAGATCGATGCGGTGCAGCTCGAGCGCTGGACCTTGCAAAAGTCGCAAGACCCGCGGTTTGCTGAGGCGTTGGGTCGCGGTACCGCGGACGCTCAAGGCAAGGCCGCGCGCGCCGTGTGCGAGTCGATTCTTAATCAATCTCGCGGCCCCGGTAGCCAGGTGTCCTTGTGCATCGTGACGGACGCCACAGGCCACATCATCGGCCGCAACGGCTCCGACTCGGCACGCGGTGACGACTTGGGCGTAGCCTTCCCCATGCTGAGCAAGGTGGTGGCGGACAACGCGGTTTCATCCGATATTTGGTCGCGCAAAGACCGAGGCGA
Source organism: Myxococcales bacterium (assembly GCA_043779025.1). Taxonomy (GTDB): domain Bacteria; phylum Myxococcota_A; class Polyangia; order Polyangiales; family Polyangiaceae; genus JAAFHJ01. The sequence continues at coordinate 633 of JAYWGI010000358.1, read as the reverse complement.
ACAGCATTTGGTGGCCATCGCGCCAGTGCGTGACCCCGCAGGCAAAGCGGTCGCAGCGCTCTCCTTGGGTATCCCACTTACTGACGAGATGTCAGGCTTGGGCGAGACCGGCGAAGCCGCGGTTGCGCTCGCCGACCGCAGCGGTCAGCTGGTAGCCTTCGGCAACGGCTCCGAGGCGCTCAAAGAAAAGCTGCGCGCCGTGCCCCCAGCCGATGTGAAAGTTGCGGCGGGCGCCGCAGCGCGAGACGTAGACGGCATCGCCGTGGCGGCGCAGTCCTTCCACCTGCTCGAGGGGGCCAGTGGCTTCTCCGTGATCGCGGCCTCGCAAGGCCCAGACCTGTCGTCGCTTGCAGGGCTGCCGCTCACGCTCTTGGGCATCGGCTTGCTCGGGATTCTCATGGTGGTTGCGGCCAGCGCGGCCTTCGGCTCCTACATCGAGAAGCCCGTACGCGAACTCGAAGAAGGCCTGCTGGCTGTCATGAACGGCCAGACCGACAAGCGCTTTAACCTGCGCCACGACGAGCTCGGTGGCCTGGGCTACCGCATAGACCAGCTCTTGAATGCCATGATGGGCATTCAAGAGGACACCACGGACGAAGACGGTCGGGTTGTGTATTCGCGCCCGCCCGCGGC
>JAYWGI010000357.1:0-1909 GCA_043779025.1 Myxococcales bacterium | reverse complement strand
TGGACGAGGTGCAGTACGCGCCCGCGGTTTTTAGACACCTCAAGGCGGCGGTGGATCAACGGCCCGAGGTTGCAGGCCAGTACATCCTCACGGGTTCCCAAAAGTATTCCCTCATGAAGGGCGCAAGCGAAAGCTTGGCGGGCCGCGCGGCCATTCTGGAGCTCGAAACGCTTTCCGATCATGAGCTCCTTGCGAGTGCTCACACGCGGGAGGCGAGCCTCGCCGAGCGCATCGTGCGTGGCGGCTATCCGGCGCTGTGGCGCGATCGCAGCATCGCTACCGACACGTTCTTTTCGTCCTATGTGAGCAGCTACATCGAGCGCGATCTGCGTCAGTTGCTGCAGGTCTCCATCCTGCGCGACTTTGATCGCTTCGTGCGCATCTGCGCCATCTACAACGGGCAGTTGCTCAACAAAGCCAATGTGTCGCGCGACGTGGGCGTTGCGCAATCGACCATCACGCAATGGCTCGCGGCGCTGCAAGCGAGCAACCTCATCACCTTGCTCGAGCCATGGCACGGTAACGCCAAAAAGCGCTTGGTCAAAACGCCCAAGCTCTATTTCAACGACACGGGGCTTGTGTGTCACTTGCTGCGTGTCGACGGCGCGGCGCTCACTCAAAGTCCGTTCGTGGGCGCGCTTTGGGAGACCTTCGTGTTCGCCGAGCTACGCAAGCGTTTAGCCGCCGGCGACGCGCGGGACGCCCTCTACTTCTACCGCGACAGCCAGGGCTGTGAGGTCGACTTCATGATGCACACAGCGCAGGGCATACGCCTGATGGAGTGCAAGTGGACCGAGCTGCCAGAAGCACGCGATGCAGCAAATATGCTCACCGTTGCGCGTGACTTTGAGAAGGCCCAAAGCCCTTTCCGCATTGTCTCACAGGATGTGGTGTGCCGCACGGCATCGGCCTATCCATTGACTGAGGTTGCCCGCGGGGTGGGGCTCTCTTCGCTCGTGCCAACTTGATTGCGCCGCGTGCACAAAAAATGTGGCGAAAAGCGTGGAGTGCGAGAATAGTGGTTGCGCGCGAAGGCTAACCCGGCGCGCCGATTCACAGCGCACACAGAGCCAAGAGCGTCACTTGACCACCGAGAAAACCTTCCGATTTCGGGCCGTGTTGGAGGAAATGTCGTTTGGTGCGCGCATGTCGTATTGGGTGGTGTTTCTTACGCCGGCGCTGCAAGAGAAGGCGCCGTTCCGCGCGCGCAAACGCCTGCGCATGGTCGGAGCCTGCGACGGTGTGCCGCTAAACATGGCGCTTCAGCTAAAGGCGTCGAGGCACTATTTGCTGTTCAGCCGTGCGCTGTGTAGGTCGCTTGGGGCGGAGTTGGGAGGCACGCTCGAGATTCAGTTCACGCTTGTCGACCATACGCGTGTCGAGGTCCCCGAAGAGCTCCGGCTTGAACTTAAGCGTCGCCCAGACGCCCGTGCGCGTTGGGCCACGCTCTCTCCCGGCGCGCAGCGAGGCCTGTCATACCGCGTCGATTCTGCCAAGAGCGACGACACGCGACTCCGTCGCGCCGCGGAAATTGCCGCGAGCTTGGAGGATGGAATCGTCCCGGGGCGAGGGGCGACCACGCGGCGCAATTAGGCCGCGCCAATGTGCCTCGCCGCAGCTGCTGTGTTCAGTTCCGGAGGTAGCCCCAGGACCAGTCATTCGTAACTCCGTAGTTCACGATGACCCCCCGCTTGAGCGCCATAAATGAGGCCAGCTGGCCGCTCGCGCCAGCGGCGGCTCTCAACTCGCGGGACGTTCCAGCACGCATCAGACTTAACTGTGGCTTCGACGGGAGCGTCTTGTCCTCAAGTAAGAGCCACGTGTTCGAGAGAGCGGAACCTTCTACCCCGCGCAGCTCGTGCACAAGCGGATCCGCGAGCTTGGGCACGGTGAACGACAAGCGTCCCTC
>JAYWGI010000356.1:0-19619 GCA_043779025.1 Myxococcales bacterium | reverse complement strand
TGGAATGGCGGTGCGTATTGGGAGGCCATGCAAGAGTTTGCCCTCGAGGTCTGCGGGCAACCGAACGTACGTTGTGGCACGTACAAGGACCTCCTGGCGTTCATGGATGGACTCAGCCCCGAACAACTTGCAGATTACAGGCGTCAGGCATTCTCCCCAGCCGCCGCGATTGCGCCTATCGTCGACCCCGCATCCGGGTTTGGCGAAATTAAAGTCCACGACGATGCGGCCGCGCACGATGAGCCTCAGGAAGCTTTGAGCGAAGCGGAGCTTATCTACATGGCGAAGTCGGTGCCGCAAGCTCTGGCCCGTACCAACGAGTAGGGACGGCGCGGCTACTTGCCGTCGATACGCGGCTGCACGATAGCCGGAGGGGCAGCACTCGCGCGCCGCAAAAACCCGGCCGCGTAGATTCCTCCCATATAGCCCATCCAAGGCCCGAAATGCTTGGCTGTCGTGTACCAACGAAGTGGTGCGATACGGCCACGCTGCGGGCGCAATCCCGTACGCTTCGCGCGGTCGTGCGCGTGCAAAAAAGCGTCTGCAAGAAGCGTCTGTACCGCCAAGGGCGACGAGCGAGCACGCGACAAACGCGCCGCGTTCACGCTCAGTTGCGAGCGAAACACCTCGTCATTGAGCAGAGACAACACAGCGCGGCCAAAGTTGCTATCGGCCACTTCTACGTCGTTTCGGCCCCGGCCCCCAGGGTCCACTAAAACGCCACTTACGCCGTTTTTTACCTGTGAGCTGGCACCCATCCCATCAGCGAATGCAACCGTGGGCGTGCCGCACCAGAGCGCTTCGCCAAGCACGTTGCCGTAGGTTTCGCTGAGCGAACCGTGCAAGAAGATATCGCCGTATGCGTAGAAGTCCACCATGCGCGTGAACGGAACCTCACCGGGGAAAAACACGCGGTGCTCGACGCCGTAGTCGCGCGCAACACGCTTGTAGAACTCAGTGTCGGGGCCTTTGCCTAGCAAGGTCAGCGAAGAATTTGGGCTCCGGGGAAGCACATGCTTTGCGAAGATCCGTATGACGCGATCCTGAGACTTCTCTCGCGTGTGGCGCCCTGCGCACAACAACCGCGGCCCCTCCGGCATCTGTGCAATTTGCATATAAGGGTCCGGCCCCAGCTCATTGCCAAAAATCTCCGGCTGCACGGCTCGCGGGATCACATGGATCGGCGCTGTGACGCCGCGCTCGCGCCAGTACGTGCGTAGCCCCTCGCTGAGCACAACCAAGCCATCGCTGGCGTTAAAAATACCCGCAAACAATCGCTCGTACGGGCGCTGTAAAGTGTGCTCGATACCAAAGCGCATGAGGTCGCGCACCGGCCCAACGGTCTCGGGCAACAGCACGGCGTAGGCCGCGGCAAGATGCGTGGTATTTACACACAAAAGCGGAACGCCGAGCATCTCGCGAAGCCAAACTCCAAACTCCATCAAAAGAGAGGTGGTTTGAGCAAACACCAGATCGAAGTCCCAACGACTTGCATCGTAAACCCAAGCCTCCAGAGGCAGAGGGATGCGCACGCCCGGGTACGTGCGAAGTGGAATGCTCGGAAGCTCTACTGTCCCTTCCGGTACCTCACCCGGCTTCGAGTCCGGGTCATGAGGGCCGATGATGGTTACTTCGTGCCCGGCCCTTCGCAGCTCCTGATACAAAAAGCGCGTCTGGAATGCCGCACCATTCGCGTAAGGAATACGCGTAAAGTCGCTCAGTAGCGCCACGCGCAGTGGGCGTCCGAAACGCAGCCTCAATTGTTCGAAGGGCGTCCGTTCCGTGATAGGATTTTGCCATGCGGCGTCGGCGACAAGGTGAAAGGCGGTCCTCGGTCGGACAACCCGAAACAAGTCCTCCACATCGCTCCCGGAGTTCCCGTGAGAATCGTCGATGTCACCGAATTTTTTTCCGAACGTGGTGGCGGAGTTCGCAGTCATCTCACCTCAAAAGGCGCCTATCTCAAAAGCGCAGGGCACCAACAGATAGTCTTTGCTCCCGGCCCCAAAGCGGGCTGGCACGAGGGCCTCAAGAACGTTCGTGGAACTAGCACAGGCGGGGAATCGGCGCCTCTTTTTGACGGTACTCCCCTACTCCGCGTGGTGCCCGGGCCGCGGCTTCCTTACGACCCGAGCTATTCAGTACTGTGGAACATCCGACGAATCCGGCGCGAGGTCGCCCTGCTTGGCCCCGACGTGGTGGAAGCTCATTCTCCCTACGTCGCTGCCGCTTCCGTCACTCGTGACCGCGGAAGCCCCGGGCAGGTGCGCACGATGGTTTGGCACTCAGACTTTGTAGACACCAACGCAGAGGTACTGCGTCAGTTGGCGCCAAAGATGCGAACACCAATCGCGGGTATCGAAGCCGCCGGATGGAGATGGGCGCGGCATTTGGCGGCGCGCAGCGATGCCACGCTCGTGGCTGCACGCTGGCAAAAGGAGAAGCTTGACCGGCACGGGATGGCGCGTGTCCAGCTTTTGCCTTTTGGTGTAGACACCACGTTGTTCTCGCCGGCGGCGCGCAGCGAGGCGCTGCGTCACGAGCTACTGGGCGGCGCGGAGCCTGGCACCAAGCTTGTGATGGCGATAGGCCGGATGTCCGTGGAGAAGCGATGGTGGGACGTGTTTGAGAGTTTTCTGCACGCCCGTGCGCAGGGAGCCCAAGCGCGCCTGGTCGTCCTTGGAGACGGCCCCGAGCGCAGTGCACTCGAAGCACGCTACGGCGCGCACCCCGCGATTGCCTTCCTTGGCTTCGAGTCAAACCGTGAACGATTGGCCTCCATTTTGGCCAGCGGCGACGTATTGCTTCACGCGTGCCCCTTTGAGACCTTTGGTCTTGCGGTTGCCGAAGCGCTGGCCACGGGCCTGTATGCCGTTCTCCCTCGTGAGGGCGGCGCAGCGGAGTTCTGCGATGAGGATCGCGCACGCTCCTATCAACCTGGAAACGCCTCCGAGGCTGCCGCCGTGCTACGTGCTCAGCTTTTGCGCCCCTACGACGGAAAGCGAGGCTTTTCGCGCTCTGAAGCCAGCTATTTTAACGATTTGGTCTCGCTTTACGCAGAGCTTCGGGCGACGCGATTGCACGGCAGCGCCTCGTAGCCTCAAATGGGCAACGACGGGCGACCGGGCAACATGCTATGTCACGCAACCACTATGTCGCGTTCGGTCGTTTCCATGCCTCCAACTCTCTGCGCCCTGTTTGCTCTCGCGGGGATGGCTTGCGCAACGCAGCCTTCCGACACCAGCGAGACAATCACCCCTTCGCGCTACGGCGGCAAGCCATTGCGCGCCGTTGTGGACCCCAACGCTCCAGGTCACGCTAGCCTCGTGAACAAGATTGTGACGGTCACAGGGACTCAGGTTGTTGCCATCGACTCGTTCGACGAAACGGAAGACGGTAAGGCACGGGGAACGATCTACATCCAAGAATTGGGGTCGGTGAAACCCTACTCCGGTATTTCGCTCTACTCGCCATCGTTCTCACCAGCCGACACGCGACCGGTGGTTGGTGACATATTCGATTGGTCTGGGATCTACCGTGAGGCCGACCGCATCGGAACCGCGGTCTTTCGAATGGAGGGCGAAGTGCAGCCGCTTCTCATCCAATTAGAGAAGCCTACTGGCCGACCGCGCTTTGATGGGGGTACGCCTTTTGCTGTGGAGATCAACGCGGCCGACCTCACGAGCTACGAAACCGGGCGTCCTTGGCTCGGCATGCTCGTTCGCCTGAAAGACGTTCAAGTAACCAAAGAGCCCACTGGAACCACGGGACGGCAATCGGCATTTCTGAACGCATCGGGCGACAAGAACCTGCCAACGGTGACCGTTGCCAACGAGCTGATGGCACTGTCGGTCGATGACTTTAAAGCCAATACGCGTTTCTCCTCGATTGTGGGCGTGGTCACCTTTGCATTTGGCATCCACTTTGCGCCGCGGTCGAAGTCGGACCTGGAGTTCGACGCCAACGCGCAAGCACAATAGATGCTGAACCTCCTAGCGGCGCAGCGCAGTCTTGCGTTGTTGGTCCAAACGACTCTGGCCGTGATGCGCATGGAGCAAGCGCAGCGGCAATTCGGGGCGTCCGACACGCGTAAACTTAGTGATCGCAACGCGCGCGTTCGGGCGTGGGCACGCGCCCTTCTGGACACCTTTGGGATCGAAGACGATGTCACGGGCGCTCTACCGCCGGGGCCGTTTTTGCTCGTTGCGAACCATCGATCGGCCATCGACATAGGCATGTTTTTGGCGCACGCCGACGTGAGATTGGTGGCACGTGCCGACCTGGAGCACTGGCCGGTGTTTGGGCGCGCCGCGCAAAGTGTCGGCACGGTGTTTGTAGAGCGGGGCGGCGCTGCGAGTGGCGCGGCCACGCTACGTTCTTTGGTCGATGCGCTTCGCACCGGCCAAAGCATGGCGCTGTTTGCGGAGGGCTATACGTATGAAGGAGATGAGGTCCGAGCGTTTCAGCCAGGCCTGGCGCTGATCGCCTTTATGGCAAGGGTCCCGGTTGTTCCCGTGGGGCTTGCTTACGAATCCGGTAGCCGCACGGCGCTGGTAGATATGACGTTCGCGGAGCACGTTCTCCAGGTGGCCTCGTCGCCGCGCGCGCGCGTGAGTATGAGCATCGGTGATGCCATCCCGCCGCCCAACAGGGATGAGCGTGCAGAGTACACAGAGCGCGTTCGCGTTGAGGTGCAACGACTCGTGCAACATGCACGCAGTCGCGTCGACCGTATTGTGCCCTAGCGCGGCCTAACGTGACGCGCGCGCTTCGGCGGCGATCATCGTGTTCTCGAGCAGACAGGCGATGGTGAGCGGCCCAACGCCACCTGGGACGGGTGTCATGAACGCTGCGACCTCGCGCACTTCATCGCTACACACATCGCCCACAATGCGCGAACCGCTTGGGGTGGCAGCGTCGTCGATGCGGTTGATCCCGACATCGATCACGGCGGCCCCAGATTTCACCCAGTCGCCTCGTACGAATCCAGGCTTGCCCACTGCGACCACAAGAATGTCCGCTTGACGCGTGAAGGACGGCAGGTCGGCTGTATGACGGTGGGTGACGATTACCGTAGCGTCGGCCTGAAGCAACAGCTGCGCCACGGGTTTACCCACAATGTTGCTGCGACCAATCACGACCGCCACTTTGCCGAAGGGGTTTACGCCCCACGCAGCCAGCAGATGCATGCAGGCGCGCGGCGTGCATGGGACGAGCCCCGGTCGCGCGATGGCAAGAGCACCGGCGTTCACGGGGTGAAAGCCATCTACGTCTTTGGCGGGAGCCACCGAGTTGAGCACGGCGCGCTCGCGAATGTGCTGGGGCAACGGCAGCTGCACCAAAATGCCGTCAACGTTCGGGTCGTCGTTAAGCTCTGCAATCAGCGCAAGGAGTTCGCTTTGCGTGCACTCCGCAGGCAACCGATGCAGCACGCTGTGCAGACCCGCTTCGGTGGCGGCCTTGTGCTTGTTGGTGGTGTAGATGCGGCTAGCCGGGTCGTCGCCCACAATCACCACGTGCAAACCTGGGGCTCTGCCGTGCTTCGCTTCGAACGCGTGTGCACGCGCCTGCACTGAGGCGCGCAGCGATCGTGCCAGGACTTTGCCGTCTGCAAGTTGAGCGCTCATGGTTGTTCCTCCACCTTGCTGGCCACAATAGCGGCCAGGCTCGACCGACTGCGGAACGCATACGTAACGACCGCAAAAAGGAGCAGCCACACGCTCACCCACTGCGACGTGGACAGCCCCAAGCCACCACCGCGATCGTCGTCGCGCAAAAACTCGATGGCGAAGCGCCCGATAGCGTAGAGCGCCGCAAATTGGACAAAGGCATGCCCTCCAAACCGCTTGCGCGGTAGCGCCACAAAGAGACACCAGCCGGCCACCGCAAGCGACATCAGTGACTCGTAGATCTGTGTAGGATGCACGTGCAGGCTGGGCATCGAGACGGCCCCAAGCAACCCCTGCTTTACGTGCGTGCGGCTGGCGTCGCTCCAGGCCGGAAAGCTCAACCCCCATGGAAGCGAGCTCACTGAGCCGAAGCAACAACCTCCCAGCAAGCACCCCAGACGCCCCATGGCGAGGCCCAGTGGGATGCCCACCGATGCAACATCGGCCGCGCCCCAGAAGCCAATCGTTGTCGGGCATAACTTGTAGTATGCACGCACCGTGGCAAGAATCAGACCGCCGTAGAAGGTAAGCCCGCCGGCGGTGAAGTTTGCCCAGCGCAAGCAGTCGCGCTCCTTGGGGTGACAGGCATTCGTGGCCGCGTCCCACAAGCCATCGACGCGCATAGAAAGACACTCGCTCTTCGGGATGAGCCACGCGACTTTGGCGGGATCCGTGCAAAGGTGCACGTAGTCCATCAAGTAGCCATCGGCCAACACGTGAAGCAAACGCGCTCCTACGACGCCCCAAATGAGCATCGAGATTCCGAGGTCTACAAAGATGTCTGGGTCGTGTCCTTGCGCCCGCGTGAGAAACGCGCCCATGGCCGTTGCGAGCATGAAACCAAACAGAAGAGCCAGCAAATAGGCTGGCGCACCCACGTCGAACAGCCGGAAGAGTTCGGGTCTCATGCAGCGCGAGCAGCGGCAGCTGCAGCAGCACGCTTCGAGCCCATCATGTCGATGGCCATCAATACCAGCCCAGCGCCAATTGCGACGTCCGCGACGTTGAAGGTGGGCCAGCGATCCGTGATGGCCAACTTGGGCATGACTCTCTGAAGCTTCTCATTGAGCTTGAGCACCCAATCGGCGCGGTACAAAACAAAGTCCACAACCTCACCGTAGCGCACGCGATCGAATACGTTACCCAGCGCGCCGCCGAGTACTAGCGGCAAGCCCCAACGGAGCGCGTCCTGATCGCTGCGCAGCTTGCGGTACAGAGATGTAATAAAGCTGATGGCGACCGCTGAGACGCCGAGGAAGAACGGGATACGCACATTGTCGTTCCATTCGGACCCCACGCCCCAAGCAGCGCCGCGGTTGTGTGCCAGCTCAAAGGACAAATAGTGATCGATGAGTACGATCTCGCGCACCTCTTTGAGCGCCCTCTCCGCCCAAGTCTTGGACCCGATGTCGACCGCAAAGGTGATGGCCGCGACGACGATCAGAAAAATGGTACCTCCACCGCCCGTGAATTCTTCTCGATGCACGTTGGGGGCAGCGTAAGCGGGGGGCGAAAGGCGTGCGTCAATGGCCGGCGTGGGAACGTTGGAGGGATTAGACACGGTAGCGCAGGACTTTACATCGAAACGCATGGTTTGAGCGACTTGTCAGACAGCTGCACATCCGTTTAGTATGAAGATCGCTATGAGCACCCTTCCACGACTCCATACAACCGGCGCGGACAACACTTCGCTCCCCGCCACCACCAGCGCGTGGGCGCGTCCGAATGGCTTGGCCGACGTGCTTGCTCATTGGCAGCAAAGCAATCGCACGCGGGACTGCTTCACATCGAACATCATTGTTCCGGCCACCGAGGCGCGCTACGCGGCCATGCCTCAGGGACTGAACTCCGGGATTCAGGAGGCGCTGGCATCGCGCGGAATTGCTCAGCTCTTCGAGCATCAAGCGCGTGCGTTCGAGGCTGCACAATCTCGCCGCGCCGTGGTGATTTCAACGCCAACGGCTAGCGGCAAGAGTCTTTGTTTTCACCTCCCGGTACTCCAATCCCTGGCAAACGACCCCGATGCGCGTGCACTGTACATCTACCCAACCAAGGCTTTGGCGCGCGACCAGGAGGCCTCGCTGCTAGAGCTCATGCGCGCCTCCAACCTTGCAGGTGACGCGATGGTCTTCGATGGTGACACGCCTGCAGATGCGCGACGCGTGGCTAAAACCCGAGCGCGCGTGCTGCTCAGCAATCCAGACATGCTGCACGCCGGAATCCTGCCAGGCCACGCTGCTTGGGCGACACTGCTCGCCAACCTCAAGTACGTCGTCGTAGACGAAATGCATGTTTACACGGGCGTCTTTGGAAGCCATGTGGCCAACGTGCTGCGACGTTTGAGGCGCCTTGCACGCTTTCACGGAAGCGATCCTGTGTTCTTGGGCGCAACGGCCACCATCCGCAATCCCCAAGAACACGGCGCACGCCTCTTCGATCTCCTCGAGGATAATGTTGAGGTGATTGATCAAAGCGGCGCCCCGCGTGGCCCCAAGCGTGTGCTCACGTACAACCCTCCGATCGTCAATGCGGAGCTCGGGCTGCGTGCATCTTACATCAAGCAAACGGTGCGTCTTACACGGGACTTGATAGAGGCGCGCGTTCCCAGCATTGTGTTCGCAGGGAGCCGAAACAATGTCGAAGTCATTCTACGCTACTTGCGCGAGCAGCTACCCGCCGGGGTGTCTCCAAGCGCCGTGCAGTCGTACCGAGGTGGGTACTTGCCTGAGGAGCGACGCGCGGTAGAACGCTCCTTGCGCGCCGGTGAGGTACTCTGCGTGGTCGCCACAAGCGCGCTCGAGTTGGGGATCGACATCGGCGCATTGGACGCTGTGGTGTGCGCGGGCTACCCTGGAAGTGTGTCGGGGTTGTGGCAGCGATTCGGACGCGCTGGCAGGCGCGGCGAGACGGCGCTTTGCTTGATGGTTGGTTCTTCGGCGCCGGTCGACCAATACCTGATGCGTGACCCAACATGGCTCACGTCGCGTGGCGCCGAAGAGGCGCGCATCGACCCAGACAACCCAGAAATATTTGTGCAGCATCTCAAGTGCGCAGCCTTCGAGCAGCCCATCCCAGTCGGCGCTTCTTTTGGCTTGGCACCGGCAGAGATGGTCGCGCCTGCGCTAGAGCATTTGCGTGCACACCGCACGCTTCATGCAGCTAGCGGCGCGTATCACTGGGCCTCTGACCAGGGCTACCCCGCCCAAAGCGTCTCGCTACGCGCAGCCTCCTGGGACAACGTGGTGGTCATCGACACCGAGCGAGACGTGGCCATTGCAGAGATGGACTGGCCCAGCGCCCACACCATGCTGCATACTCAAGCCATCTACCAGCACGGCGGAGAGACCTTTGAAGTGGAGCGATTCGACTACGAAAACCACAAGGCCTTCGTACGCAAGGTGACCCCCGACTACTACACCGATGCGATGTCTCGTACGCGCATTCGCATCACCGACATCGCCGAAGAGTTCCCGCTTTGTGCTGGGGATACGGCTCCCATTGTTGGGCACGGCGACGTCTCCACCTTAGAGAAAGTTGTAGGGTACAAGAAAATAAAATTCTACACGCACGAGAACGCAGGATACGGGGAGGTGCATCTTCCCGAACAGCATGCACAGAGCACGGGCTTCTGGCTTACGCTGCCTGGCGCATTGTGCGAAGAGATCCCCGGTCACAGTTCTAGTCACGACTCGGGTCAGCCTTCCAAAGTTGCCGTTGTGGATGCGCTTCGTGGTGTTGGCAAGGCACTGCGTACGGTAGCCAGCCTTGCCTTTCTGTGTGACCCGCGAGACTTGCGTACCAGCTTGGGCGATACCGCTCGCGGCGGCGAGCAAACCTCGGATGATGCGCCAGGAGCTGAGTTCTACGACCCCACGCTCTTCGTTTACGAAACGATTCCGTCGGGCATTGGTCTCTCAGGGCGAATTTTCGAGCACCGGGCAGAGCTGATCGCGCGTGCGTTGCACTTGGTACGCACTTGCCCATGCGACGACGGCTGTCCGGCGTGCGTGAACCCCTCGGAACAAGGACCACGCAAAGAGACGGCCGTACGCGTGCTCAGCTACCTAAGTAAGGTTGCAGCGCCAAAGTAGTCGCCACTCTGTAGACGCGCATCTGGACGCACATCTCGTGCATCGACCACCAGAGTATGCGCCTTGCCGCATGTGAGCACGAGCTCTGAACGGTCTCGTTGTGCTTGCGTGCAGCGCGCTTGGATCCACTCCGCCATGCGCGTTGGGTCCCAGCCAAAGACCTCGATGCCGGGCTCATTGGTTTGCGCCCAGCCACGCCGTAGCAGCGCCGCGCGCACGAGGGGCACCTTGTTCATGGGGCGCTTGCGGCCACCGATGAGGGGGCGCCCCGCATCAAATTCAGGCGCACGTACCGAGAACGACCAAGCTCCGCGAAAGCGGGGCGCCAGGATGCCTGCGAGCTCCAGATATGCCATGGAGAAGGCCGAGCACCCGGCCCCCTCGGCTCGTAGTGGTTGCGCCTCCAGGCCATACGCCTCGTGCACGCCTCGCGCCACGAACGCTTGCGTGTAGTCCACAAGGGCCGATGCGACGTCGCTCGACAGCAAAAACTGCACGCTCGCCAAACGGCCCGTCTGGCGGCCGACATCGATGCTGTGCTGCATTTCTTCAGCTGTTTCTAGGCGCCCAGGTACTGCATCGAACAACATCCCCAAGCCAATCTTGTCCTTGAGCAGCGCCGTGCGAAAGTCGCGTGGATCTCTAAAAGTCACGCTGCCCAGAAACGCGGTCGGCTTGCGGGCACCCGAAGCACCGACCTGCAAGTGCACCCCCGCGTGGCCAAGGGTGCGCGTGAAGCCAAGCGCCGCCTTCCCGAGCTCATTGACGAGCACACCGCGCACCAACTGGCCGGGGCTTTGCCATGACATGCCAGCCGGGTTAAGGCGTGAATAGGGCGCCGGGATGGCGTGCAGAGTCAATGTATTCGGCCAGGCCGATGTGAACGCCCCATTCATTCGTCGGACGCGACCTCATCCCACCCGGTCATGCGTGCGAGCTCCGACATGTGAACGCGCAAATCCATCAACGCAGTCATACGCTGCGCGCGTGCATTCACGTAGTTGCGCAGCGGCTCCACCATTTGTTTCTCGTCGCGGGTGCCCAAGTCGATGCCGTCGCGTACGAGAGCCATCCAGCCTCGCGCTCGATGCTCTACACGTGACCAGTTTTCTTCGCGCGTAGCCGCGTCAAACACAATGCCGTACTGGTTCTCGACCTCCACCGCGATGCCACCGAGGGCGAGACGCTCCTGTGCCAACGCCTCTGCAAGCTCGGCCTCCGCGCGGCGTACGCGTGCCTGCGCGGGGAGCAAATCCATTGACCAACGAACGAAGAAGCCAAAGCCGTACCCGAAGCGATTGAATGGGTCGTTTCCCCAAGCCACAGGCTGCTGCACAGCGCTTGGGGACACAGCATAGGACGCGCTCATGGCCAAGGCAAAATCAGGGAACAGACGCGCCCGCTGCAAGTCGACCAAGGCGCGGCGGGCTACGACGCCAGACCGCGCGAGGTTCACATCAGGCCGATAAAGGCGTGCCGCGGTAAGATACTGGAGCAGTGGACCCAGGGTGCGCGTAGGGCGCTCGAGCGGCTTATCTATGATGTCGAAGACATCCTGCACGCCCGTCAGAAAGCGCAGCGATGCGAGCGCAAAGCGCTCTCCCTTGTCTAAGTCCGATGACCGAAGCTGAATCTCGTCTTTGTAGTTCTCGAGCCGGAGGCGGTCGAGCTCATCAAACCCGGCATCACTCTTTGCGATGTGTGCGCGCACCTCTCTCAAGCTCGTCTCGATGCGACCGGTGACCTCGTTCACGACGTAGCGCGCGTCGCGCGTAAGCATGAGGCCGTAGTAAGCGCGGCGCACATCCGTTCGCACCTGCAGGCGGTTCTTCTCTAGATCCCACTCACCCGCACGTGTTTGCGCTTCGGCCGCTTTCAAGCCACTCGTGATCTTTCCAAAGGTGTAGATCGGAACGCCGCCCGAGAGGTCGTAGCGAAAGAATGGTTGCAGTCCATTCGTCAGGTTCGCGTTGAGGTCTTGAAACGGGGTGCCTCCAAAAAAGATCGTTCCACCGACGGCCGGCATCACACCACCGCTCAGGGTGCTCGACCACTGAAAGTAAGGAATCCAGCGCGCCTCATCGAGCTGCGCATGCACATTGGCAAGGCGCGCTCGCGCCATGGCCAACACGGGATGATTGCGTTCTGCAAGCATCAAGCACTCGGTCAGCGTGTACAAATGCCGGTTTGCCAAAACCTGTGTCATACCCTGCGCGCGCTCCGCTCCCGGAGTCTCTGCAGCCGGTGCAACTTCAGGCGGTGATGCCGCAACCACCGTCGATGCCAGCAGCACGATAGACACAAACGGAGCCGGATTTCCGCGTAGGAGCATCACCACCCTACCCTTAGTCGCGAGCTGCTTCTGCATTCAACCCGCGAGTGCGCGCTCGCACGGGCCTGGCGTCGATTCCGGCCATTGCCAAGACCTTCTTGGCAAGAGTGCTCAAGCCAATCTCGGCGCCGGCCAGGGATACGATGGGTACACGCCGAATTTCGTCGTAGTCACTGGCGCGCGGAAATGTCCACGAGGCGCCTTGCTGCTGATCACCCGTGTACACCTGCACCAACAAAATTCGGTGGGTAAGCACGTGCTTGAGCTCGCCCGCGTACACCCACCTCTCGGCACCAGGCGTGCACCCCGTCTCGGTTCCGGACGCCGATCCGGCAGGCGGTTCCCACAGCCCACCGAAGCGTAGATGCTCACGACGGCGGCCGAGCCAAACAGCGTCCCCGTCCCGAAGCACATACGCGCTGGCTTGCTCTTGCAAGGGACGCTTCTTCGGCGACATCACAGGACGCAGGGCAACGAAATCCCCCGCCAATGATTCGCATGCACTCTGCACAGGGCATACGACGCATAACGGAGACGTCGGCGTGCACACGCGCGCACCAAGTTCCATTAGCGCTTGATTCCAATCGCCAGGCCGCTGCACGTCCACAAGTTTGGCCGCCATCGCCCAGGCTTGCTTTGCGCCTACCGCTGCGCGCATATCACCGTCCATGTCACACAGACGTGCAAGTACCCGCTGCACGTTGCCATCCACCAAAGGCGTCACCTCGCCGAAGGCAATGCTTGCCACCGCCCCTGCCGTGTACGGGCCGATGCCATGAATTTCGAGCAGGGACTTCGCCGAGTTCGGGAAAGTCGCAAGCGATGTAATCTGCATGGCTGCATCATGCAGCATACGTGCCCGGCGATAGTAGCCGAGGCCTGCCCACGCGGCGAGCACGCGCTCACGCGGTGCGTTTGCAAGGGCATTCACGGTGGGAAAGGCCTCCAGAAACCGCTCATAGTACGGGATGACGGTTTCTACCCGGGTCTGCTGCAGCATCACTTCGCTGAGCCAAATGGCGTATGGATCCTGCGTGCAACGCCATGGCAAGTCGCGCTTGTTCTGGTCGAACCACGCGAGCAAAGCGGCCCGCGCCTGGGGCAACAGCGACCAGCTCAAGGCACCATCTGCAGCTTGCGGGCCTCGAGCCTCAGAGGTCCAAGAAAAGCTTATCCGGGTTCTCTAGGTACCCAATGACATCGTACGCAAACGCAGCGCCCACGTGTCCGTCTACGATGCGGTGATCGAATGACAGCGAGAGCAACATCACATCCCCGATCACGATGGCACCGTCTTTCACCACAGGCTTCTGCTTCATTTGGTGCACGCCCAGAATACCGACCTCTGGAAAGTTCAGAATCGGGGTCGCGAAAAGGCCCCCTTGGGCGCCAAGCGAGGTGATCGTAAACGTCGAGCCACTGAGGTCCTCGGCCTTGGCCTTGCCTGCGCGCGCCTCCGAACCAAGGCGGTCGATCTCGCGTGCGATCTCGAGCACGCTTTTGCGATCGGCGTCGCGCACTACAGGAACCATGAGGCCCGCGTCAGTCGAGGCCGCGATGCCAATATGGTAGCCCTTGCGATACACCAGCTCGCTGGTGCTCTCGTCGAGTGCGGAGTTCAAGATCGGATGCTTCTTGAGCGACGCCACGACGGCCTTGACGATGAAGGGTAAGAATGTGAGTTTTACACCCTCTTTTTCGGCACTCAACTTCATCCGCGCGCGAAGCGCTTTGATCGACGTGGCATCGCACTCCTCGACAAACGTGAAGTGCGCGGCCGTGTGTTTGGATTGGGCCATTTTACCAGCGATTTTGCGTCGCATACCAGCAAATGGGACGCGCTCGTCGGGCACCGAGGACAAGGCGTGACTGGGCGCAATACGCACGGGTTCACGAGCAGACTGACCAGGCGCGCTCGCGACCACCGCGGGCGAAGGTGGAGCGACGACATGAAACCCGCGGGCACCGCCTGCCCCGCCTACGACGTGGGCTTCGAGATCCTCTTTGGTAACCCTTCCCTGCTCTCCAGAGCCGCGAACGACATCAAGGTCTACGCCCAATTCTCGGGCGAGCTTGCGGGTCGCTGGAGTTGCCAGCGCCGAGCCGGCCGGACCCAGCGCCGAGCCGGCCGCCGTTGCGTCCGGGCGCGACGTGGGTGCAGCCGCAACTTCCTGCAGCGCAGGGGCGGCCGCTACTTTCGTAGGCACGTCGTTGGGCAGTCCGGTCTCCCCACCAGCCACCTCGAGCACCGCGAGAACCGCGTGCACTTTGGCGATGTCGCCCACCTTGCCGTGTGTCTCGAGCACTTTGCCAGCACGCGACGAGGTGATCGTCATGGTGGCCTTGTCGGTCATTACCTCGACCACAGGCGCGTCCTCGCGTATCTCGTCGCCTGGGCTCACAAGCCATGCGACAATTTCGCCTTCGGTAACACCTTCACCCAAATCCGGTAGTGGAAATTCCCAACGTGCCATATGCGTAGGCGCTTCGTAGCTCATTCGACGAACGCTGGCGAAACTCTTTTTGTGTCCGTGAAGCTACTGCCCAAGTTGTGCAGCCACGCCGCGTTTCACCACGGTGTCACGGGCATAGGTATCGTCCGTGTTGGGGTAGTCTGCCGTGCTATGAAGCCCGCGACTCTCTTTCCGAGTGGAGGCGCACTCCACAATCAGTTGGGCCACCGTTGCAATGTTGCGCAACTCCAGCAAATCGCGGGTGATAACATAGTTCCAGTAGTAGTCTGCAATCTCCTCTTGAAGCAGCGCAAGCCGACGCGCAGCCATTTTGAGGCGCTTGTCGTTGCGCACGATCCCAACATAATTCCACATGGTGCGGCGCAGCTCGTCCCAGTTCTGCGTAACAACTACGGCCTCCTCGCTGATTCGCGCCTTACCGCTGTCCCAAACCCGAACCTCGGGTAGAGAGGCCGTCCGCGGCACCCTTGCAAGTGCAAGCGCCGCGCGATGGCCAAACACCAAGCCCTCTAAGAGCGAGTTGGACGCCAGACGATTCGCGCCGTGCAGGCCCGTATGGGCGCATTCGCCGATGGCCCACAACCCGGGAACCGAAGTCCGCCCGTGCAAGTCCGTGCTCACGCCGCCGCACATATAGTGAGCCGCTGGAACCACGGGGATAGGCTCTTTGGCGATGTCTATTCCAAACTCCAAGCATTGTGCATGGATGTTGGGGAAGTGCGAGCGCACGAACTCTTCGCCACGCGCAGTGATGTCTAGATTCACGTGGTCCGCGCCAGTGCGCTTGAGCTCCGAGTCAATGGCGCGCGCCACAATGTCGCGAGGAGCCAAATCGCCGCGCGCGTCGTAGCTCTTCATGAACTGAGTGCCGTCGACCCGCTTGAGCACGGCCCCCTCGCCGCGCAGCGCTTCACTGATCAGAAAGTTCTTGGCCTTCGGGTGAAACAGGCACGTTGGATGAAACTGATAGAACTCCATGTTCGCGATCTCACAGCCCGCGCGATACGCCATCGCGACCCCGTCGCCTGTCGCAACATCGGGGTTGGTCGTATAGAGGTAGACCTTGCCCGCACCGCCCGTCGCAAGCACGACGGCGTGCGCCACGACCGTGCGTACACATGCTTTTTCGCTATCTAAAATGTAGGCACCCACGCACACATCGGGCCCGCCCGGCACCGCGGCTGTGATCAAGTCTACAGCTGTGTGGTCCTCCCAGAGTTCTATGTTCGGTGTACTTCGCACCTGTTCGAGTAGCGCGCGCTCGACCTCTCGACCTGTCATGTCCTGCGCGTGCACAATGCGACGCGCGCTGTGGCCTCCCTCTAGATGCAACGAGAGGTTTGCCTTGCTGTCGCGGTCTAGCGCCGTACCCAGTTCGAGCAGTGCACGAATGCGATCGGGCGCCTCCCGCACGCAAAGCTCTACCGTATCACGATGGTTGAGGCCTGCGCCCGCCACCATGGTGTCACTCACGTGCGCTGCAAAAGAGTCTGCAGAATCCAGCACCGCAGCAATGCCCCCTTGGGCGTACTTGGTATTGGACTCGTCCGCCGAGCGCTTAGAGACAAGAAGCACCTTGGCGTAAGCGCTGGCTTCGAGCGCAAAGCTAAGACCTGCAACACCTGTTCCAATCACAAGAATTTCGGTTTGCTGCGTCATTGGTAGAAGTCCCTTCGCAACACGGACACTTAGCGCGCATTTGTCGCCTGAGCTGCTGCAAAGCTGCCCTCCGGTGAAATGCGCTGATAGCGTATGCCACATGACGCGCTCGTCGGCTCTCCTCCACTGCTGCTCGTTTGCAATTTTGCCAGCATTCATGCTGATCAGCGGCGAAGCTCAAGCGTTTTGTCGGCGCCGAAGCACCGTTGACACGGCGGCCCCCTGTGGGAGCACGGGCGCGCCATTATGGTGGCGCCCTCGCTGCTTAGGGTACCGAATGAACGTGTCGGCGAGCTCGCAGGTCAACCTGGCGGACGCCATCACGGTGATGAATAGCTCGTTTAACGCATGGTCGACCGCAAGCTGTGGTGACGGCACGCCAAGCATTCAAGTCAGTCACTTGGGTACGACCACGAGCACCGAAATCGGTTTCAACAAGGGCGTCTCAAGCGCCGGCGCGGATGCTTCGGGCAATGGTGAAGTAAAGAACGAAAACATCGTGCTGTTTCAAGATAAAACCTGGCCACACGACGACGGCGACGACGCCCTCGCGCTCACCACATTTACGTACGAGAAGAATACGGGCGAGGTGTTTGATGCGGACATCGAGATCAATTCTGCGAGTGCGAAGTTGGTGCTGACGGGAAAACCCCCAAGTGGGAGATACGAGCTAAGATCCATCTTCACGCACGAGGCCGGACACTTTTTAGGCCTGGCACACACTGCCAGCATCGGAGCCACCATGTTTCCGCGCTATGACCCGGGCACCGAGGGACTGGGCACACTTGAGGCGGACGACGTTGCAGGTATTTGCTCGGTCTATCTACGTGACTTCACCCGGGTTACGGGCACCGATCTGGCCACGCGCACGGCGGCTTCTGCGACGTGCGCCCCTGCGGATTACATCGCGCCGTCAAGCACTGTACGAACGACGGGTTGCAGTTGCGACTCTTCGCCAAGCACGTATTCGAACGCTGCGATATCCCTGGGCGCAGTCTGCTGTGCAAGCCTGCTGTTGCGCCGCAGACGCCGGAAGCCTATTTGCTCGTGACGCGCCGCGTTCTTTCTTGGTAAGGGGTATAACTATGAAAATTCTCGTTCCTCTCAAGCGAGTGGCAGATCCCGACAACGCAAACAAGATCAAGGTCGTCGGCGGCAAGCTGGAAACGACAGGCCTCGAATGGAAGCCGAATCCTTTTGACGAGTACGCCGTCGAAACCGCGCTTCGCCTCACGGAGAATGGGGCGAACACCAAGGCGCGCCTAGGCGAAGTGGTGGTAGTTACCGTTGGTCCGAAAGATGCAGAATCCACGCTTCGCGCGATGCTTGCTATGGGTGCAGATCGCGCCGTCCGCATCGACGCGGGCGACTTGGATGTAGACGGCGACGTGGTAGCGCGTGCGCTTGCGGCCTTGGTCGCACAAGAGAAGCCTGATCTCGTTGTGGCAGGAAAACAGGCTGTGGATGGCGATTCGAATCAAGTGCCACAGCTGTTGGCTGAGCAGTTGGGATGGCCTCAAGCCACGTTCGCCGGCATGATCAAGAGCGAGGGCGACACAGCTCTGCTGGTCAACCGAGAGATCGATGGCGGCACGATGAATGTTCGCGTTACGCTGCCCGCGGTGGTCAGCGTAGACCTTCGTATCGTGGCCCCGAAAAGCGTAAGCTCAATCCACACAGCAGCAGAGCACACCTACAGCGAAGGACCGCGTTTCGCGGCCCTCATGGCCATCATGGCCGCCAAGAAGAAGCCAATGGTCGAGATGCCACTGGCGGAGCTTGTTCCCAATACTTTCGCGAAGATCGACTATGTCGGGTTCGAAGCTCCTCCGGCTCGCAAAGCTGGTGAGAAGGTTGCCAACACGGCAGAGCTCGTCTCAAAGCTGCGTACCGAAGCCAAAGCTCTTTAAAGGAACCAAAAAACCATGGCCACCAAGATTCTCGTCGTCGCCGAAATTGCCGACGCACTGATCAAAAAGTCGACCCTCAGCGCCGTTGCCTTTGCTCGCCACACGTCTCTACCCTACGCCATGCTGCTGCTAGGTCCTGGTGCCAAAGCGGCCTCGGCCGAAGCCACTGCATTTGGCGCAACTGATGTGTTTACCTGCGAGGATGCAGCCCTTGTTGCACCCCTCGCGGAGGTTTTGGCGCCCACAATCGCGGCCGTTGCCAAAGACAAAGGCTTCGATGTGGTTGTCTTTACCGCAAGCAGCTTTGGCAAAGACATCGCTCCACGTGTGGCCGCCAAATTGGGTGCAGGGTACGCCCCCGACATCTCGTCGGTGACAGCGGAAGGCGCCTCACTCACTTACAAGCGTCCAGTTTACGCTGGCAACGCGTATGCAGTGTGCAAGCTTGTTTCAGACATTCAGGTTGTCAGCGTGCGCCAGGCAGAATTCGCGCCTGCTGAAGCCTCGGGTGGACAGAGTCAGGTCAGCGATGTCGTAGCCGCGCCAATCGACGCTGCAGCAGCACGCGTGCAATTTGTCGATCTAGAAACGGCCAAGAGCGATCGCCCCGATTTGGGAGAAGCGAAAGTGATTGTCTCGGGGGGCCGCGCCCTCAAAGAGCAGTTCTCCGCGGTGCTCGACCCTCTCGCGAACAAGCTTGGCGCGGCCATCGGCGCGTCTCGCGCTGCTTGCGACGCTGGGTATGCGTCGCCCGAATTGCAAGTTGGGCAGACTGGCCGCGTTGTGGCGCCGAAACTGTACCTCGCGATTGGCATCTCCGGCGCGATTCAACACATCGCTGGCATGAAGAACTCTAAGACCATTGTGGCCATCAACAAGGATGGCGACGCGCCTATCTTTCAGATTGCCGACTACGGTCTGGTGGCCGATTTGTTCAATGCGGTGCCTGAGCTCGTTAGCGAACTCAACAAATAGGGCGTGTCGTACCTTGTTCTCGCGCGCAAGTATCGCCCCCAGTCCTTCGCGGATTTGGTGGGCCAAAGTCATGTGTCCGACACTCTTGCGAATGGAATTTTGCAGGGTCGCGTAGCGCATGCCTTTCTCTTCACAGGCGCGCGCGGCGTAGGCAAAACGACAAGTGCGCGCCTGCTGGCCAAGTGCCTTAATTGCCTAGGCGCGGATGGACAGGCCACCGGCCCCACCAGCACTCCTTGTGGCACGTGTGCAGCGTGCACGGAGATTACTTTGGGCACGGACATGGACGTGCAGGAGATCGACGGAGCTAGCTACAACGGCATCGACGAAGTGAGGCGCTTGCAGGAAACTTGCGGCTATCGCCCAGCGCGCGATCGCTACAAGGTCTACATCGTGGACGAGGTGCATATGCTCTCGAACGCGGCATGGAATGCGTTTCTCAAAACGCTTGAGGAGCCTCCGTCGCACGTCAAGTTCATCTTCGCGACCACGGAGATTCAGAAGGTGCC
>JAYWGI010000355.1:0-1916 GCA_043779025.1 Myxococcales bacterium | reverse complement strand
TCGCGAATTCGTCACCCCAATGTGGTGGCGCCCCTGGACGTCGTCGCGACGGAGAACGAAGTGTTTCTTGTCATGGAATACGTGCATGCTGCACCTCTTTCCAACCTGGCGGACGCCGCGCGCAAGCAGGGTAAGCGCGTGCCGCTCTCGATCACGGTGGCTGTGATGTGCCAAGCGCTACGTGGTTTGCATGCGGCGCATACCGCGGTCGACACAGCGGGCCAGGGGTTGGGGATCATTCATCGGGACGTCTCGCCCCACAACATTTTGGTCGGTGCCGATGGCGCTGCGCGCCTCATCGATTTCGGTATCGCCAAGGCGGCGGCGCGTTCGCAAAGCACCCAGGAGGGTCAGGTAAAGGGGAAGCTCGCGTACATGGCTCCGGAGCAACTGCTTGGCGGCGACATCAAGCCTGCGGCTGACATCTATGCGATGGGCATCGTGCTCTGGGAGCTGGTCGCCGGGGAGCGGATGTTTGAATCCGAGGAGCCCGCATCGCTCTACTTCAAAGTGATGAACGGCCACGTGCGCTCCCCACGCGGTGTGTACAGCGACATCCGGCCGGATCTGGAGGCGCTTGTGATGCGCGCGCTTTCCAAGGAGCCAAGCCAGCGCTTTGCAACTGCGCGCGAGATGGCCGACACGTTGGAATCGCTGCTGGCGCCTGCGACCTCGGCCATGATCGCCACGTGGGTGGACGAGTTGGCGGGGAGCTCGCTCGCCAAGTTTGCCGACATCTTTCGGCGGGTGGAGAACGAGGTGTTGTCGCCGGGCGTTGATTCGGCCGGCGGTAGAACGCCTTTGGGCGGGTCGGGGCCAGCCGCTGCGGCCCTACCGCTTCTGCGTGGCCCGCTCGACGGCACGTTGGCGAGCGTGGGAAGTGGCGCGAGGTTGGGGGCGCCCATCGCGACGTCGCCGCCGTCTCCATTGCCAGCGCCTCTTCCGGCCGCCCCACGCGCCGGCGTTGGATTGGGCTCGGCCGCCTTGGTGTTGGGGACGCTACTGCTCGCTTCGGTCGGCTACCTCTGGGGCTGGCCCGCTTTTTTGCTTTCTCGCGCGACGTCCGAGGCGGCAGCGTTGGGCTACAGCTTGCGTGCTGCTTCGGCCTCTGGAACACCATCCGCGTTGCGCTTGAACGACGTCGACGTGTCGCTCGCCGCGAACTCAGCCATTCGCCTGCATGCCGCGCGTTTAGACCTGCGCCGCACGGGCGATCATGTATCGCAAATAGCCGTTGAGGGGGCGGCGTTGACGCTGGCTGGCAACTGGTCTGAGCTCAACGTGGCCGAC
Source organism: Myxococcales bacterium (assembly GCA_043779025.1). Lineage (GTDB taxonomy): Bacteria > Myxococcota_A > Polyangia > Polyangiales > Polyangiaceae > JAAFHJ01. The sequence continues at coordinate 626 of JAYWGI010000355.1, read as the reverse complement.
CTTGGGGCGGATGTTTCGTATCAAGGGCGCGTTGAGTGGGATGCGGCGTTTGGTCAAGACACGCACCTTACCGTTGGGGCCGCACAGGTCATACGAAAAGGCGGCGCGGTCACTGAGGCGCGCCTAAGTGCACTGCGCCTGACGACACCTGTCGTTTCGCTGGGCCCCTGGACGCTTCAGCGAGAGGCGACCGAGCAGGGGCAGACGAACAGCCTTTGGCTTGATGCGAGCAACTTGCGGCCATCGGTTACGTGCGCAATGCAAGCATCCTCCGAGCGCTGTGATGTGCAGATCAATCGTGCGAGCTTTGCCAAGTTGGGATTCGCTGCTGTCGGGCTCGGGCCGCAGGCGCTGCTTTTGCCGGGCGATGCCTCGCTCGCTCTGAGTGGCCGTTGGGTGAGCCACGAGAAGGGCGCCGAAGGCAGACTCGACGGTACGCTGGAGGCCAGCGCGGGTTTGAGCGCCATGGTTGGCCTTCGCGGCCCCGTCGCGTTGCACGCCGTCATCGCGTCGCCCACCGTGGACTTCAATGCGCAGTGGGCTGGGGCTGACATCTCTGGCCCGATAACCTTAGGCGCCAAAGAGTGGGCCGCAAACTTGAGAATGAGCACGCTGAGAGTGCCGCC
>JAYWGI010000354.1:0-1920 GCA_043779025.1 Myxococcales bacterium | reverse complement strand
ACTTGGAGGGCTTGGTGGAGGAGCTAGCGGGCTTGATGCCGGTGGCCCCCGGCTTTGGTCCCGACCGATTGGCGGTGTCTCCAGACGCGCACGTGGTCACGCCATACCATCGTTGGTTCGACGCTGTGAGTGGCAAAGTCATTGGCACCACTGGGCGCGGCATTGGTCCGGCCTACAGCGACAAAGCAGGGCGCCGCGGCGTACGTGTTGTCGACTTCTACGCGGCCGGGTGGCGCGAGATACTCGCCAAGCAATATGCTTGGTATGCGGCGCTTGGAAAGGCGCTTTATGCACGCGAGGATCTGCCCGAATTGACAGATGTCTCGGCGCGCATGGAGTCACTCGCGGAGACGCTTAAGCCCTATGTGCGCGATTGCACCCGGGACCTCATGGTCATGCAAAAGCAAGGGGTCGACATGCTCTACGAGGGCGCGCAGGGGGCGATGTTGGACATCGACGCGGGCACTTATCCGTTCGTGACCTCGTCGCACACCACCATTGCCGGCGCCGCTGCGGGCACGGGAATTTACACGCCATTTGAGCGTCGCATTGCCGTGATGAAGGCGTACACCACGCGTGTCGGGGAAGGGCCATTCCCTACGGAGATGGATGTCGAACTCGACGAGCAGTTGCGTCAGCGCGGCGGTGAGTTCGGTGCCACAACAGGGCGTTCGCGCCGCTGCGGCTGGCTGGACTTGCACGCGCTCAAAGAAGTGTGCGAGCGCGCTCATCTCACCCATATCGCACTCACCAAACTCGATGTGCTGTCAGGCTTCGGTGTTCTAAAGGTGGCGGTGGGGCGCGACGCCGCAGGCCTGCCCAAGTACTTGGACATGCCGGGGTTTGATGGCGACTTGCGTGCCGCGAAGACCTACGCCGATCTGCCCGAGGGCGCGCGTCGCTACATCGAGCTCATCGAGGACGAGCTCGGGACACCCGCGGCATTCATCTCGACGGGCCCAGGCCGCGACGAGGGCATCGTTCGTGGCGGTCTTCTGTAAGCGACTTTACAGCGTCAATAGCTGTTGTTGAAGTTGATGAAGAACTGCGTGTCTTCGGTGGACGCGGCCACATCGAGCAGCACCATCGTGGAGCGGTTCCATCCAATGCGAAGCCCCGCGCCCGCCGATGTTTTGACAACCGGCTTGAGGCCGAACACGTCGTCGCCAATGGCGCCAAGGTCGACAAATGGTACGACGGCGAAACTCAAGTTCTGGGACCACACGCTGAAGTCCGCAAAACGATGACGCAGTTCGATGTTTGAGAAGGCAACGGAGCGGCCCAAGAACCGATTGGCCTTGAAGCCGCGTAGCGTCTGCGAGCCACCGAGCGCACGGATGCTTCCTTCAGCGCTCCACTGATCTTGGAACTCAAAGAATGGCGCCTCGGGCCCGATGATGGTGCCGTATCCAAGGCGGGTCGCGAGCACGGTGCGGGCCGTCGTGCCCGACCACAAGGGCGCGAAGAAGCGGCCCTGCAGCAGCATTTTGTGAAACGTAAACTGCGACCCGGTGTAGGCCGAAGAGTGCTCCTGCGCGAACTCCACAAACACGCCGCGAGATGGGTCGGGCTCGTAGTCTCGTGTGTCGTACATGAGCGAGAGCTGCAACAAGGAAACGCGCCCACCGGGCATGCCGAAGGCGCGGCCCTGCGAGATATCTTGGCTCAGAAGCGAGGTGCCATTGGCCACGCGTACGTCTTGCCCGGTGGTTGCATCTTTCGCGTCGACGGTGGTGCCGTCGAACGTTCGGTACTGCAAGCTTTGGATTTCATAGCCGGCCAGGATGCGCCAATTGCCATCAAACAAAACGCGCTCCGCTTTCACGTTGAGCATCCATTCGTGCTCCAAGAACCGATGCTTGAGTGCATCTGCAACGGTGCTCGGTTCGCTCCCTGTGCCGGATCGGGTGGTCGCGAGCC
>JAYWGI010000353.1:0-19993 GCA_043779025.1 Myxococcales bacterium | reverse complement strand
GGTGCACTTTCACGCCGCGAATTCCGTCGTGCAGTTGCTCTTCGAGTCGGACTTTCGCGCCCGGCGCGTAAGGGTGTACTGACCCAAAGGCCACAATGCGCGGCTCGCGTTTTTGCGCCTCCGTTGCGTTCTTAGCGTTCTGCGAGAACATCGGAAAATCGATAGGCAAGACGACCGATTGCTCGATGCCGAGCTCGTCCATCTCCCTCAGCATGTTCGGTACGGTGTGGGTCGCGCGTATGCCCTTGTTGCCAAGCGCGTTGAGCGCCATGTCTTTGGACATTGTCGTCCATCGCTCCGCCGTGAAATTGCGGTTCGCGTAAACGTCGAGATCAAGGCTGCAGCATGCAGGCAAGTAGATCTCCGCCTCGGGCACGGTGGCAAACAAGTCCACCGTGGGCGGCAACAGGTACGACAGCGCCACGTGCGTGTGCATGTCGATGATGGGGCCAATACCTTTGTCCGTCACGGCCACGCGCTCGCCGTGCGCTTCGAACCAAGGCAAACGCCCCAGATCGGCCAGGTTTGAAAAGCGTGTAGGATGCATGTTCATGCCGAGCGCCGCTACTTGGCAGATGGGATCGACAACGTGTATTCACCGGGCTTGAGCGCCCGGGCGACAACCGACCCCTTGGCCGCATTAAACGCCTGAGTGCCCAACCACGAGCGAATCCCCGACGCGCTGCCGCTTGCGCGCAGTACGGCCGCGCTGTCGGGCTTGAACGCCGTGACCATGGTGAGCCCGGACACGCGTACGGGCGGTGTGGGCATCGCGAACTCGATGGGCTTTGTCACCAGAGCCGCCGTCCCGTCGGGCTGGTCTTCAACGCATCCCTCCATGGCAAAGGTAAAGCCCTTGGGGGCTGCCGTGTCGGGCACGAAGTCAGGGAACTCGTCGATGGTGTTCATCTTCTCGGAGGGCGGCACGCATGCTTCGGCAGGCAGTGTGCGGCATACCGTGTCGCCGCCGCATACCTGCGTCTTGCAGCGGCTCGCGTCACCGCTGCGAGATGCCTTGGTGAACTGCGCGCGGAACAAGCCGGTAACGGGGTCGATGATGAAGTTGGCGAAGAAGCCAACTTGCACCCCGCCGACGGGCTCGATGATGTTGAGAATGTACACATAGTCGCCGCTGGCGAGCAGCTTGGTGCCTGTGTTTTTGCACTGAAAATCGTAGCTAAAAGGCAAACGCATGCGGACGCGCGTGGCGTTTCCGGAGCCATTTTGCAAGTCGGGCTCGATAAGCACCGCGAGCTCGCGCGCTACCGGGAATGGCGCATTGGGGGTGATGCGTACGGCGCGGTTGTCATCGAAAAACTCGCTCTTACCGTTCTGCGTTGTGCCCGACAGCCCGAAGTAACGCGCGTACGAGTTGAGATCGACATCAACATTGCCGCGCTCGTCCACGAGCTGGTTCTCTTCGTCAACGTCTAACGGGATGACGCGCAAGTCCAAGGTTTCAGGCTTGATGGGCTTGGAGAAGCGCACTACCAACGGCGCCGCGTTGTCCGGGAGAATCGAGCTCGACACCGTCCCATCGATGGATGCGCTCGCCGGAAAGTCGAACGGAGCGCAGCCACCGAAGAGGGCAAGCGTCACGATGGCACCGCCAGAGATACGTGTATTTAGCAACATGTTTGCGCCTCTCAAAAGAACACCGTGGAACGCGCCTGGCCCATGTAGCTATTGACGGCGTAGCCGTTCACATCCTGGAACGCGTCGCCGGGGAACAACACCGCGCCCTCCAAATCGAAAGCGAAGTGCTCGTGGAAACGATACTGCACGCGCGCGTCGACCTCGTAGCCGTAGAAGCTTGCGGACTTGCCGCCGTTGAAGTTGACCAAGTCGTTGTCGATGCGCGGTCCGCGCTTCGCAAGCTGCGACTGCACCGGGTCGTTCACGGGCGCGGGCGCCCATGCGACCAGCACGCCGCCTCGGAAGAGCCAGTTTTTGGATGGGCGGTAGTCGGCCTGCGGGAAGATGGCCATGGCGTTCGCGAAGGCGCCGCGCGTGTCGACGGCGTCCGTCGGGAAGGTGCTCGCGCCCAAGCTGCGAAGCACCGAGTTGGCGGCCGCCGCAGCGCGCGCCGACTGATAGGCCATCACTTTTTTGAACATCAACAAGCCCACGGCGCTGTCGTCTGCCCAAATCATTTGCGTGAGCGGCGTGCGCACGGTGGGGTCGGCGTCTCCCGAGGCGTAGTCGCCCTCGAGGTACGCCGTCCAAGTGGGGCGGTCGTACCGGACGACAGCGCGCGCTCCAAACTGCGTGATGTCCTGCGCGACCACTGGATCGCTTGTGATCAGGCGAAACGCTTCGGAAACCTCGCGTGTGTGGCCGAGAACCACGGAGCCGTCGAGGCCGGCCTGAAAGTCGCCCACTTGGGTGAGGGCACGGAACACGACGGAGTTGACCCCCGTGCCGTACTTCTGATCCCAGCGATAGGTGTGAGATACACGTGCCTCCGTGTTTTTGCCCAAAGGCCCAGAGGGCGACAACCAGCGGAAGCCTCCCGTCACCTCACTCAGGTCGTCCGCGAACTTGTGGGGCTCGTCCTGCACCAGCTTGTCGTAGGCCAAGAACATGAACAAGCCTTCGGTCTGCGACTTGTTGCGCTCGGCTGCGGGCTTGAAGCCCTCGAGTGGCTTGGTGGCGAACAAGATGCGGTCTACCGTGTTTCCGCGATTGGTGTAGCCGAAGCGATTGCGGCGACCGTTGCCGTCGTTCACTGCCACGCCGGCGCCCTCGGTGAAGCCTTGGCGCCCGACGCGGAACAGGCCGATCGGGGTCATCACGTCCATGTACAAGCGACGCACATAGATCTGATCTGCGTTGCACAACCCGTAACGATAGGAATTCGGGGATAGAGCATTTTGCTCATCCCAACGCACGATGCAGACTTTGGACACGTTGACGCTCTTTGTCGCGACATTAGCGCCTGACCAAGTTTGAGGCCCCTCTGTCGTGCCCGTGCCGTTGTCGCCCCAGAGCACGCCGTCAAGAACATCGAGCGACAAATGGAGACTGGTCTCATCCTTGAAGTCCACGGCACCGCCCAGGCGCAGACGCTGATCCCAAGACTGGAATTTGGTGTCCGTCTCGCCATTCACCGTAAGCGGCGCAACGAAGGCCGCATTCACGCGGTACTCGAGCTCGCCGCGAAATCCGATGTCGCCGATGTTGTATCGCTTCATGGGCGCGATGCCATCGTTGTCCGACCAAGGCTCCACGGGAAAGCCACCGCTCTGGCGCTCGGCCAGGCCACGATCACCCGTTGCTGTCTGCACGCCGTCGGCCGAAGCGGAGTGTGCCCCGCCCTCGTCGGAATCCGTGCCGACCTGCTCGGCACGCGCCGAGTTGGGCCACAGAGATGCACAGACGAGGAGAGAAACGATGCTGCGTGGAATGCTCACGGGGGGAGAGCTAAGCCCGAAGGTGGCGGCGATAGCAAGGCCATTCTCCCTGGCGCTAGCCGCAATCGGAGTCGCAAATTTACGCCTGAGATGTGTAGAGCAGTGCGCGCACGCGGGTCAGTAATGGCGCATCCGCGGGCGGCAACGGGTAGTCAGCCAAGTGATCGGGGCCAACCCACGCGACCTCCGCAACCTGCAACAACTGAGGCTCCGCGCTCTGTTCGTGCAGTGTGCACGCGAAGAAAAGCAAGATCAGCTCGCGCCCCGCATCGGCATACACGTGATGCACGACATCGAGACAGTCGCCAACCTGCGCACGCACACCGAGCTCCTCTTGGAGCTCTCGCGCCAGGGCTTCCCGGGGCCCTTCGCCGGGCTCCACCTTTCCACCGGGGAACTCCCAAAGCCCTGCGAGGTGCGTCCCCTGCATGCGTCGTGAAAGCAGCACTTTGCCCGCGCGCATGAGGACTCCGGCAGCAACCACAAGACGTGTCATAGTCTGAATGCTACATGCGCGAACGTGTCACAGGGAGCCCCATTCGCCAGCCCGCCCCGCGCGCCGCTACTCCGCCCAAGTCCACTTGAGCTCCCGCTCGGCGAAGCGGCCCAAGGTGCGCGCGATGATCTTGGCCGTTCGTTTGGAGGGGTGACTCTCGCAGCCGTAGCCATCGACGGGGCTCTGCACATTGAGTTCGACGAAGTGCACCGAGGTCTTCCCCTCGGCGCGAAGCACGTCCGTGGCGCCTGCTTTTACATAGCGCCTCATCTTGTCGAGCAGCCCATCGGCGTTTGAGATCATAGGACCAAGCACGGCAGCGATGTGTGCTGTGGGGTAGCGCGTAAGCAGCGCACGCAAATAGCTCTGGTAAGCCACACCAAACGCCGGGCCCGGGTCGCTGTTTGGCGAGCCGATGTCATTGGTGCCAACATTGACCACAATCAGATCGGGGGTGAAGCCGGCCGGGTCCCACGCGGCCTCAAGCAAGGGCGTCGTACGCGATTCGATGACGGGGATCAGGAGCGGATTCGCGCGGTTCAAGTTGCGGATCAAGCCTTTGCCGCTCCACGCGATCAGGTGCGCTTCGGCGCCTACGCGACGCGAGAACACCGAGGCCCAAGAGAGGCGGGCGTTCTGCACAACCGCGTCCCCCGCGCAGTCCGTCGACGCGCCGAGCACGCCGTAACCCGCGGTGATCGAATCTCCCACGAACATGACCTTGTGAGGAAATTTGCTGGGAGGCGCGAGAATCGCAGCGCCGTCGCCGAGCGGCGTAAAGCCGCGGCTGATGGTGGTGCCGTAGGCGCCTTCGGTGCGCTTTACGATGCTCACCTCGTGCTCGGTGTTGCTCAAGCCCGACACCAACTCGGCTCGTTGATCGCCGGCCGACGTGCGCAGGTAGCTCGCGAGGACCTTCCCATCGACAACGATGTCGTAGTTGGAAGGCGTCTGAGCCACTTGCTCCGTGAAGTTCCACTCCAGGCCAGTCCCGCGAAAGCGCACCGTGGCCATGCTGGCGGGCCACGCGAGCACGGGCCCATCGGGGTTTGCCGTTCCCCGGCCAATGTATTCTGCCCCCGGTTCCAAGTCGCTGGGCGCCCGAGCGGGCCAAGAGTCGGCATAATCGCGTGCGTCGTCCGAAACTGTGGGCTCGATGCAGGCACAAGGCAGCAGCAACGAGCTGTAGAGAAACAGGCGCGCGTCTAGGAATCGCATCGCGCAGAAGGCTATCGCAGTCGCACGGCTTGCGTGAACTCTTCGGGGCAAACGCAGCAGGAAACGCCACACACCAAACAAAGTGAGCCCTTGGTAGCGCACGGGCTTGACTCCCCAGCCGGGCTCTGGCAAAACGCCCGCTCCCCGCATCCCCACTTGGGCCTTTTTCTCAATCTCCAATGCTGGAGAGCCCTGAGGGAGCGACAAACCGAGGCTTCACAATGCCCAAGATGAAAACCAAAAAGAGCGCAGCCAAGCGTTACCGGATCACCGGAACCGGCCGCGTCCGCCGCAGCAAACAAGGCGGCCAACACTGCCTGTCGGAAAAGAGCCGCAAGCGCCTTCGTCGCTTGCGTGTCAACGACATGGTCCACAAATCCTTTGAAAAGCATGTCAAGCGCATGCTCCCCTACGGTTGAGGTAGACTATGCCCAGAGCCAAACGTGGTTTTAAAGCGCGTCGTCGACGCAACCGTCTCCTGAAGCACGCTTCGGGCTTCCACAGTGCACGCAGCCGCTTGTACGCACAGGCGCGCGAAGTCGTGATGAAGTCGTGGGTTTATGCCTACGCTCACCGCAAGCTCCGCAAGCGTGACTTCCGCCGCCTTTGGGTTGTACGTATGAACGCCGCTGCGCGTCTTAACGGCACCACCTACTCGCGCATGATTCACGCGCTTAAGACCGCCAAGATCGAGCTCGACCGCAAGGTTTTGGCCGACTTGGCAGTGACCGACCCAGGTGCGTTCACACACATCCTGAAGACCGCTGGCCTCTGAGTAGAGCCCACGGTTCACCCCCCGAGCGCTGCAAAGCACTCGGGGGTTTTGCGTTTCAGATCTGCACACGAAGCTGCGTCGTCGCAAGCACGATACCGCGCTCGCCCAGCAGTCGCAGAGCGCGGGTTTGAAAGGCGTCGCCCACAGTGAACTGCGTGCCGTAGTCGGACACGAAGCAAATGGCTTTGAGGCTGAGCCACGACTCCGTGGTGTCCACAAGCAGCACCGTGGGCGCGGGTTCTACAAGCACGCCCGGTGTTTGCTTGGCCGCCTCCAGCAGAGCACGCTTGGCGCCCTCCACCGAGGCAGTGAGCGGCACGCGGAAGATGTAGGTGCGCACGAACGGCCTCTCGCGCCCGGAGTAGTTGAGCACCACGCCCGTGGCGACCAACTTGTTGGGCACCAAGACAAGCTCTTCACCCATGGCCATGAGCGAGGTCGCGCGCCACGAGACCTCCACCACCTGGCCCGCGATGCGCTCGGTGCCCGTGCGCACCTCTACCCAGTCGCCCAAGCGAAACGGCCTGTCGAACTGGAGCGAGATCCCCGCAAACAAGTGGCCCAATGTGTCCTGCAGCGCGAGGCCCAGCACCACTGACGCCACAGCCGACGTTGCGACCAGCGAGGTGACTTCGATCAGAAAAACTTTGTGCAACAAGGTGACGCCTGCCAAGAGCGAGGCACCCAAAGTCGCCAAGTCTACAAGCAGCACCGGAACCCCCTCACGCGCGCTGTTGGCGAAGAGCCACTCGAACACATAGATGCGCGCGATGCGCAGGCTGGCGATGATCCAACCGACGAGCGCAAACAAGGCGAGAGGTGTGCCCAGCCAATGCTTGAGAAAATGCTGCTGCGTCAGTGCGTTGCCCCCAGTGAGCACCGAGCTCAGCAACACACTGATAAAAAGCTGATGAAACTCGCCCGCCATCAATCGATGCCGCGAGACACTCCATCGCCTACGCATCACGGCATTGAGCAGCCACGCGAGCACACTCGCGAGCAACACAGTCGCGATGGCCTCCCATTGGAGCAAAGATTGGATGCGTTCGTTCACAACCTTAGAAGTGAAGCGCAGAACGGGCAGGCGGCCAACGTTGTAGCAATTTGCAGGCCCTACTCACCCTACTGGCGCAGAGAGCGCGGGAGTTTCACTGCCTAGGGATTCCGGGAGCGCTTTTGCCTACAGCCTTGGTCTTGGCGACCAAAGCACAGCCCGCGGCCGAGCGTAGCCCGTGGCCCGAGAGCGCGCCCTTGTGGCCGCTGAGCCAAGCGTCGTCGCGCAACACCCTGCGAACCTGGAGTGCTAGGGTTACAGGCCATGGCGTTGCCCAACACTTTCGCGTTCTACAGCCAGGCCTCTTGGCCCAACCGGATTCGGCACTTGCTGGACAAGAACTTTGCGGCGCTGTGTCAGTACGAGGTGGAGCAGGAGCGCATCGACGAGATCGCTCGGCGGCCCGTCAGCGTAGGCAATGCGCCGGCACCGAATCAATTTGCGGAAGCGCGCACCTTCTTGCTTTCTGAGCTCAACGTCTCGCTACGGGATGCCAACCTTGTCGGTGCACACTGCACGCGGTTGTGTGAGGATGAGATCGAGCTCATCACGAGCGTCAGCGGCCTTCAGCCCATGAGCACCGAATTGGCGCACGCGCGCGTGGGTGCCCGACGCGCGGCGGGCGAGCTCACCGAGGCGCAGGCGACGCAGCTCCTGGCCGGTGAGTTCGACGCGAGCGGCGCGAACGGCGCCGGCGGCGCGCACATGGCGCTCGCATTTACCCAAGGCACGCTGGGACGCGATCAGGCCGTGGGCAAGTACTTCCGAAGCTGGGGTGGAGAGACACTCGCACGGCAGGCCGGAGCAGACGCCGAACTGAAGGCCGCGCTGGCCGCGCTCGGGACGCCATGCATCGTCGAGGTCGAGGTACCGGTGGCAAGCATCGATGTGGCGAACCTGATCGCCGAGCGCCTGGTCACCAATTACCTGCGCCACAAAGGTGTGGACGCGATGGGTGAGGTGGAACTCGTGGGTCAGGTGCAGGGCGCCATCCCGGCCGAGCGCGTGCTCCGTGTAGTGCGACGCAGCGACGCCGAGTTCGAGCGCATCGTGGTGGGCAACAAGTGGAAACCAAAGCTCAAGTGAGCGTGGTGGCAAGCATGCGCTCGCGTAATCTATTCGGCCCGGCGCAAGGCATCCTCGGCCGCACTCACCCAGTGCGGGTCAACTTGCGCGCCTTGCCCTATCCCGAGCGCACGTTGCAGCGTGCTTTTCGCGGCGGCCTTGTCGCCCGCTGCGAGTTGCGCAAGTCCGAGCAAACTCAGAGGCCGCGCGAGCTTGCAAGAGGTCGACCCGCGCGCCGCTTGCAACGCCGTCGCCGCCTCTGCGAGCACACTTCGCGCAGCCTCACTCTGCCCAAGGCCTAGTAGCACTTCACCCAGCACGAGTTTCGTATCGGCCTCCGGTAGCCCCATGGGGTGTTCGCGTAGCAGCGCGCGCAGAGAGGGCTCCGACTCCAGCAATTTACCTTGCTTCAGCAGCAGCTCAGCATGCAACAGGTCAAGGGTGAAGCTCTCGGAGGGGCTTGCGCCCTTCGACGCTGCGCCCAGCTCGATCGCGGCCTCGTTGTAAGCTCCCGACTCGATCAATGAGCGCGCCATGTTTCGGTGCGCCAGGCGAACGTGATTGGGGTGCCCCGGGAGTTGCTCAAAGAGCACGAGCGCGCGTTGCTTGAGGCGCATCGCCTGCGCGTGCTCACCCACGTCAGAATAGAGCCCGGCGAGGTTGCCGAAGCACAATGCAACTTGCGGGTGCTCCGCGCCAAGTGCGCGCTCAAAGATCGCACAAGCCTGCTGCTGAGGCGCCAAGGCATCGCGGGATTTGCAAGCCGCACGAAACACGCTTGCCTGACCGTCCAACGCGGCCCCGTAGAGCCGATGCTGTTCGCCGAGCGTGGCCTTGATGTAGGCGAGCTCCTCCAGCGATGCTTTGGCGGCCTCGCTCGCGGGCCGAGCGCCCAACAGCAGTGCGCGGTGCCAGGTAAAGCGCTCTGCGCCCAAGTCCGTACGCGCAGGCAGACGCGCGAGCAGGTGACGCGCATAGTCGTCGTAGCGAGCGCCCTCTTCGTAGTGCTTGGCTTCTACACCTACAAAATGCAGCTGCTCCACCCACGCCTGCGCTGCTACAGCGCCATCGTCCACCGCCGAGGCTCCCGATGCCGCGCGCTCCAAAAGTGACTCGCAAAGCGCCTGACCACCCAGCCTGCAATGCGCCATGCCTTGAGCGAGTTCCGCTTCGGCCACGAGCCTGAGCTCTCCCGAGGCTTGGGCCTCCTCGACCGCACGGGCGGCGGTCTTTGTGCCTTCTTCGTAGCGACCTCGTGCCACCGTCGCACGGGCTTCGGCCGCCAGCTCGCGCGCACGAATGGCATGTGCCGATGCGACCTCGGAAAGTACTGGGACCGGCTGCAACGACGAGATCTCACCGTCGCAAAGCTCAACGGAAGGCAAGAGGTCGGTAAGATTGGATGCGTGTTCGACCAAAAGAGCGTCCGCTTGCTCTAACGCGTGGGACACTGCGCGCAGCTGCAACACCCGATCGCTGAGGCATGCTTTGCGACGCTCGTGCAGTGGTGAGGTTCCTTCTCGGCGCTCCGCCAAGCATACATTTGATTCGCTCGCGCTGAGGCGATCGACGTACACATTGAGCGTGTTGCTCGCGCGTGCAAAAGCGCTAGCCCACAGGGGGCTCGCGGTCGCTGCGAACGATTGACGCACGCGCTCCATGCTCTCGGCTGTCCACGTCGAACGCGCCGCGGCTTGCGCGCCGCACAATCGCTTGGCCTCGCGTTCGTGCGCCACGACGCCAGCGAAGCCGCCTGCCATCGCCAACGCTGCAAGCGCGCCATAGGCAGCGCGCTGAGTCCGGCGGCGTCGGCGCCGCGCACCGTGAAGCGCGGCGACAAATGCGCGTACAGACTCGAACCGCATCGACCGTTCCGGCGAACATGCGCGGGCGATGGCGCGGCGCACCCCGTTCGGAGCGTTGACGCAATTGTCGCGCTGCAGGGCCTCACCGAGCGCAGCCGCAAGCGCGTACTGATCAGACCGCGCATCCACCCGTGTGCCTGCACGCTGCTCCGGCGCCATGTACCGCAGCGTGCCCTCCGACGCGTCGTAGGCGTGCAGCGACTGAAGCGCAATGGCCAGTCCAAAGTCGCTCACGCGCGCACGACCACTCGCATCCACGAGCACATTGTCAGGCTTAAAATCGCGATGTACTAAGCCGGCCGCGTGAGCCGCCTGCAAGCCCAACGCAGCCTGCTCAAAGAGAGCAAGCGTGGCCTCCCAGTCGGGGTTTACGCGCTCCAGCCATCGCCCAAGCGACGCGCCCTCCACGTACTCCATGACGATGAAGATGCGACGTGACCTGTCCCCCGCCGTCCCGGCTGCGCCCTCGACGCCCACATCGTAAACCGACACCACGTGCGGATGGGAGAGCTTGGCCATGGCCAGCGCTTCGCTACGCAAACGCTCTTGCAGCTCGGCGCCGCGCAGCTCGGGGCGCAGCAGCTTGATGGCAACCACCCGCTCCAGCTCCGGGTCATACGCCTCATACACCGTGCCCATTCCACCTTGGCCCAGCACGCGGCGCAGAGCGTAGCGCCCTACTATCTCCAGGCCCGATTCCGACACAGCCGCCGGCTCCAATGCCACTTGCTGCAGCGCCTGCAGCAGCGTGCTGCAGCGTTCACAGTGGTCTACATGCGCGTACAGATGAATGCACTCTGCAGGCGACAACGCACCATCCAAAAAGGATTGAAGTTGTGTTTCGCTGAGACAAGTCACGGCAGCCAAGTATACTCCAAACGGAATGCAGGAACGAATTCGCGAAGTCATGGTCTCAGCGCGCGAGGGATGTGAGCTTGCCGAGGGCGCCGAGGCACTGGTGGACGACGCGATTTTGCAGGCTCAAACCGCGTGGCCCGACATGCCTCTGGATCCGTGTAATTTTGCTAGCTATGTTGCAAGACACGCGCCGCTTTCGGAGGCCAGCGTGATGACGCTCGAAGGCGTGCACCTGCGCGATCTTGCGCTGGCCTTCGGCGCGCTCTCCCTTAGTGCCGTCGCCGCGCGGGCACTCGATGAGCTCTACATCCAACGCGTGGGGGAGTTTGTGGTGCGCACCACGGTGGACCGCGACGTCATCGAAGAGACCAAGCAGCATATGCGCACCCTGCTTCTCGTAGGGCTGGTAGGTGCTGAAGGAGACGAGGCACCTCAGCCCAAGCTCACAGAGTATTCGGGCAAGGGGCCGCTAGGCGGATGGCTTCGGGTGATGGCCGTGCGCACAGCCCTCAATGTGCTGCGGGCTCGCAAGCCTACAACGGAGCTCACGGCCGAAAACGCCCCGGTAGCCGCAATCGCCCACGACCCGCAGCTCGCGTATTTGCGCGCGCATGATCGTGAGGTGTTTTCGACTACGTTTCAGCAGGTACTTGCCGACCTGGATGACACATCGCGCACCATGCTCAAGCTTCACTACATTCAGGGCATGACCATGAGCCAGCTCGCCACCGTGTTTCAGACCTCGCGCTCTAGCGTGGCGCGCCAGGTGGCCGAGGTGCGTGCACGCATTTTGGAGCGAACCTCTGAGCAATTGAAACATGCCGGTGTTTCCGCCTCGGTAATTGAGAGCATGGTCAATCAAGCGGCCAGCAAGCTGGACTTCACGATCACGAAGATGCTGAAATAAGGCTGCTATTGTGAAATAAATACTTTTTGTGGGATGGCGCCCGACATGCCGTGTCAATCCGATGAAGGAGCAAGGTGCCCTTCCAAACACTCAGAAGGATTGTCACTCATGAAAACATCATACCGCGTGCTCTTTGTCTCTGCCCTCTTTGCTTCTGCCTGCGCCGTCAGTGCGCCTGAGTCCGACGGCAATCAACAGGAAGTCGACAGCGACGAGGAAGCCGCTCGCCGCCCACGCCCCGCCGTTCCCGCCCCCACGTGCGCCGCGCGCGGCGGTTCGTGCGTAGGCCTCTCGCCGTCCAGCTGCGTGGGCGGAACCACCGTGGGAGGCTTGTGTGGCTCTGGCGTTGGCGTCACCTGCTGCATCCCCGGAGCGGCGCCACGCGATAGCGGCACCGATGCCAGCCCGGCGCCAACGAGCTGTGTGCCGGTTGCCACGACTTCCACCAGTGGCGCGGGCGTTGGCGTTGCGGCTCCTTGGTACGGCTACTGCACCAGCCTGGGCTACACGGTAGACCCCGCCGGCAACTGCAAGTTTCCGGACCGAAGCAGCTGCGAGGCCTCCAAGTTTTACTACGGCGAATGCGGCAATGCGTTCTCGTTCTGCGCCAAGCAAGGCGGCAGCGTAGCAAGCCGCACCTGGGACACCGGCGCGGGCTGGACGGCAAAAGGTGCAATCTGCACATTGTCGACGGGCAAGACTTGCGTCGAGCAGAAGTACGCGCAAAGCTGCATCTGCGACGGCATCGCACCTTGAGGACCATAATGAGACACTCCAGCTCCGCACCTCTCGTACACCTGATGCTTGGCGCTCTGTTCTCGGCGTGTGCCGCAAACACGACGCCCACAGCCTCCCTTAGCGAAGATGAACGCACAAATGCTGGCGTCCCAAACGCAGCGCTCGACTACTGCAAGCTGTCGGGCGGAACTGTCACCGATGCGGCCGCTTATGGGGGCGCGTGCAAGTTCTCCGATGGCTCCTTGTGTGACGCTTGGGCCTTCTATCGAGCGGAGTGTGGCGGGCCGCAAGCCTACTGCACGAAGCACGGAGGCGTCGTCGCCCGCAAGGAAGAGAACAAGGGCACGTGGACCTCGGTCTATGCACAATGCACACTCAAAGGTGCATCATGCACAGACTATGACTACGCGAAGAAAGGCACATGCCCGTAGGGCGCGCTAGGCTTTGTGTCGCGCGCGTCGGGTCAAAAGACCAGCCACCAGCAGAAGCACAACCCACTGTGGCCCGCTCCGATCCGCCCTCATCCCGCACGCAGAAGGCGCATCGGCGCGGCGCCCCTCAGCGACCGAGGCATCCCCTGTCGCCCCGCCATCGACAGGCCGCTCGGCGGTGGCAGCCGCGTCGGCTGGTGGCGCTCCGGCATCTTCTGCCGCCGTCGGCGCGAGCCTGGCCGTTGCGCGCGCAAGCAACGGCTTCAACCGGCGGAGCCCTGAGTAGATGTTGAGACCGTCTTTGCAGTCGCCAAGGCCCCGATGGGTGAGCCCCACCAAATCCCCCGACGCATCGAGCACGGGGCCGCCACTGTCTCCGCCGCATGCGGCAGACGTCGTGAGCAGGTTGTCATCGAGCAGCACATGGCGCTCGCCGTCGGGCGCTACAAAGGTAGTCTCGCCCACGTCGAGCACCTCCAAGTCAGCGCGTGTGCGGCGCCCCGGCGCGGGTGTGCCTTGGTCGTCGACGTTGCCATAGCCCACGAGGCGCACGCGCTCCCCGGGTGCTACCGCGGTGCTTCGCAGCGGTACAATGGGCAGCGCAAGCGCAGTATCAAGTGTAAGCACAGCCACATCGCGCCAGCAGCCACTTGCGTCACCGCTGGTGTCTACATCAATGGCGAGCACGTGCACATCGGTACGCGCTACGGCCGCAGGGCCGACTGCAATGCTCAGGTCGCCCGCGGGAAGCAGATCACCAGGCGCAAGCTCCGAGATAGGATCGTATGCATTCTGCACGTGACAGCGCGCGTCCGTAGCGCGTGGGTTCATCTGCGCAACACAATGACGCGCAGTGACCACAATGCGCGGGGCCACAAGCGCGCCACTGCAGCCCCCTACCCGCACGGCGAAGTCGTCGGCTGAGCCCGAGGGGACGCCGCCTACAACGCGGGGCGCGAGCCCGTAGGCGACCTGCGACGAGGGCGGGCCCTGCACCGCTGCATCTGGATTAGAAGACTGCATGCACGCGTCAAGCATCGGAAGTACGGCCACGAGGAGGTAGCGAGCAGGCGTATTCATGGGTCGTATATCTCTTGCAGAAATGATGCCCCGGGAACAGCCGTGCGGTAGAGGTGCGTGATGATTAAACACGGTGCGGTTGCGGTGTTGGCGCTGGTGGTGGGCTGCAGCGACGCGAGCAGTGTTGCGGGGGCGACCAACGACGCGAGTAGCTTGCAGGATACGGGTTCGCCGCCCATCGTGACGCCATTGGACGCCAGCGCGCCGGGCATCGTGCTCTCGCGCGCGGTCAACAATGGCAAGTCACAGGTGCCTTCGTTCGGCGTATCAAAGGACACCGGCAACGGCGTCGACATCACGTTTGGTGACAGCGCGGGCATCGCGTCGCCACGTTTGGTGGTGAAGTACACCAAAAGCAGCAACACACTCGCCGTGGTCCTCACGAGCCTCAATGCCTCAAACGATTTCGACAACTACGCCACCGATCCGGTGGTCGTGCCCGGAAACCAAGGCGCACGTCTGTGTCTCCTGAGCGCTGCGACGGCCAGTTACCCAAGCTGCGAGGGGCTGGGCATCATGTTCTCAGCGGCGGCAGGTACGGTCGCGTTTAAGGCGACGCCGATGCTGGCCTACCCTTCGGGCACTGCAACGTTGACGATGACCGGCACGGGGACGTTCAAGGCGTTCTGACGGTTTGGCGGCTCCTGCGGGGCGGCGGTGTGAAGCGGTGTAGATTACAAAGTCGGGTTGTAGTCGTTGGACCCACTATGCTTCCGCTCATTCAGCGATCTCCAGCGGAAGGTTGCGGAATACATAGACTGGTACAACAACGAGCGCCTGCACTCACTCAACGACAAGCTCAGCCCGCTACGCGCTGCGCTGGCCCGCCACCGCCAACTCGCGGCATAACTCTCTCAACAAGAATGGACCTCCAATTGGGGGGAAGACCAGGCTGCCGATGCGTGTTGAATGGGTCCGGACAGATGGGCGAAATCCCGCCCTGAGGCCGTGCGCTCTACGCGGCTCCTTACGCGGCGTCGCGTAGCGGCAATTGAAAGCGCCCCTGCACGATGCCCAGCACAGTGATGTCTTCGTCGAGTTCTTCCCATCGGAGCGCAGCGCCCTCTACGCGCAACGCGACCTTGGCAAGTGCTTCGTTGCTCGCAGCGCGCAGCAGGCGGAAGCGCGATGCTGGGAACCCAATCTGTCGGCCGTCAGTCAGTTCGATGAACACCATGCGGTCCACGACCCAAGCGCGCAAAGCACGTGGGTCCGTCTCGAAGTGTTCACGCGTGTTGGAAGTATTCATGCCACTTCTCCAAGAATAGCGTTTCGTGTTCAAAAACCAAGGCCTCGATGCGCCTCAGGTTGCTTCGCCATGGCGAAACGCACCATCTGGTTGGGGACTTCGTAGCCCGCGAGCTCAAGATGCTGGCGCACCGTGCAATGAACCCCACCGTGCCCTGTTTGCGTGAGATGCCGTTGTCACGAAAGGCTGCGCGACCGGTAGAGATGTGGGAAGCGCGTGGGAAGTTTGGCATGGGGTACGCTCTCTACTCTTTTTGGGTGGCCACGAGCGCAGCGTGACGCAACGTGGTGAGGGGTTGTGCACGGAATTGTCAGATATTCCCCAATCGAGAGGGCCTTGATCGCCGAGCGTCTACGCACTTGCCGTGACGATCAGGCTCAGCCTCCCTGCACGAAACACGACCGCACGAAGCTTGCGTCGCACGGCGCACTGCGGGCACTATTCTCGAACTCACGGCGCCCCTGAAGCATGGGAGGGGTGCCGGAAAACGCCTCTTTCAAAGCTGTGTGGGAATCTCAAAATGGATAAGTCTAAACTTCAAAGCATCGCAAACGACCAGGTTGGCCGCGTGAAGAAGCACGCGGGCCGCGAGGAGGTGCGCGGCAACGAGCAGGGTACCAAGCAAAGCCTGATCGGACCTCTGCTTTCTGCTTTGGGCTGGGACTTAAGCGACCCGAGCCAGTGTGTCGCCGAACACCGCGCGAAGGTCGGGGGGGCGCGCTCGAAGTATCCGCTGGATTGGGCGCTAAAAATCGACGGCAAAACAGCAATTCTCGTGGAAGCGAAAGCGGCTGGAAAACCGCTTGCCGCCTACAGCCAACAATTGGCGGGCTATTGGACGGACGTCAACGAGGCGCGATTTGCGATCCTCACGAACGGCGAGCAGTGGCAATTCTTCACCGACGAAGAGCAACCGAACCGCATGGACGAGATGCCCTTTGCGACGTGGGATGCGACAAAGGAGGAATCTCACGATGCGCCGGAGCTCCTAAACATGTTGCAACGAATCGGATTCGACCTGGCCAATGTTAGGGGCTACGCCGAGAAGAAGCGACGTGACGAGCGAACGCTCAAAGTACTGAGCGCAGCCCTCAGCGAGCCCTGCGATGAGTTGGTCAAGGTCGTCATCAGGGGCGCGTTTAAACCCACACGAGACGGCCGGCCGTTGGGCAATCTCACCACGCAAATTGTGGACGAATGGCGCCCGCAAGTTCATCTCGCGTTGGAGACTTGGGCGAACGAGCGCGCCGTGGCGGTTCTCAGGCGTCCTGCCTCGATGGTGCCCCCTGCAGCCCACGCCGAGCAACCGAAGGTGAACACCACAGATGCAGAATTGCGAGCTTTTGCAATTATCGCTTCGAGTTTGGGCAGCCAATACCCTGTCGCACATCAAGACGGCGCCACCTACTTTAAGGTGCACGTGCAGGGCAAACCGACGCAGGCGATTGCACGTATTTTCGCTGACAGAAACAAGCCCTTGATTCATCTGCCGTTAGCCGAAGATGTTGTGCGGCTGCATGCTGGGGGGCGCGAACTTACGACGACGCCGGGATGGACCGGCATGCCACTGCAGTCCGTTGAAGAACTCTCGGGTCTTAGAGCGCTTCTCGTCTTGGCCTACGAGAACGCGATCGCGTAGCGACCACCCAGTAAGCCCCATTCCTCAAAAGTTGCATCGTTCCGCTCGGCATGACACGGCTGTGCAAGCGGCAAAGCCGCGAGCTCCCGACAGCGCCAAAGCCGCGAGCCCCCCCCTCTCCGCAAGCGGCAAAGCCGCGAGCTCCCGCAAGCGGCAAAGCCGCGAGCACCACCCTCTCCGCAAGCGGCAAAGCCGCGAGCACCACACCAAGATCTGAGACCACTTCAGATGACGCCGGGCGAGGCGCCGTGTCGGCTAGCGCAGGGACGCGCGCAGTGTGCACATGCACACGAGCACGCCCAAGCGACGCCGCACGGATGCCCCGTCCGGCGTCGCTGAAGTGGTGGAGGTGCTGGGAGTCGAACCCAGGTCCGAGCGCGCGATCATGCAGTTTTCTACGTGCGTATTCCGTCTTTTAAATCACGCAGGAGAGCGCCGGCGAACAGGCTATTTCCCGCGTTAGCCCCCTGTTTGCTCCTTGCAGTTCACGCGGTGGCCCCGCGAACTACCAGCCGATTCAGTTACGCCCTAGGAAGAGTATCGGCAGGCTCTTTCTTCGGACGGCTTTAGCTGTTTTCAGGCAGCGAGAGCGATTGCATTATCGTTTGCAATTGTGTTTGCCTTGGTTTTTTGAAGCGGAACCTCGACCACCGCTGCACGCTTACTTCATGTCGACGCACCCGTCGAAACCGTGACACCCCCATGTGTGCCCACGCGAGATTGCGTAAACGCTATCCCATCACCTTACGGCGCCGCCGGAATGCATGCAAGGCCTGAGGTGCGCTCACAATCCCCTCACTGGCGCGCGGGCGCCGCACGCAGCGCGACCACTTCCGACTCGCGCACGACCTTGGCGGGCTCCCCCACGCGCAGCCAGAGATGCACGCACGCGCTGCGATCGCCAAGCTCATCGGGGCAGCCACCCACCGTGATGTCGCCCGATTGCAGAACCTCTACGTGCACCAAGTACGGGTACTGTGCATGCAACGCAAAGTCCTCACACGCAAGCTCCGTGCCGCGCGCCGCCACGCGCGTCAGCATCCGCCCGGAGGCGCCTGTGGGCCGAAGCATAACGCCGTCGCGCTCGAACGCATCCACCGCGGACATCATCGTCGGCGCTTGATGCAGATAGCGAAGCCCCGGCCCTAGCGGCGTCGCCGCGGCCGCACCACACCCTCCCATAGGGCGCAAGAGCTCGCCCCGCTGCGCGTCGAAAAGCAGCACGGTTCGCGGCGTCTCAGCGGGCTCCGCGTAGGAGCCTCCTGTGTAGACCGCAAGGATACTGGCGTGCGGCATGAGCTTGGTCGTGCCGGGCGGGATCCAGCGCCCGGCCGGTGTTTGCAACTCCAACGGGCTGTAGTTGTGTGCAGGGGATGGCCATGTCCACGTCTCGATGTGCGAGGCGCGAAGCGCGCCAAAGCGCTGCACGTGGTCCTCACGACGCGCGCAGCCAACGCCCCACAGAAGCGCGACGACGACACCCAGGAGGTGGGTCGGTACAATCATCCCGTGACGATGCGCTCCAAGTAAGACATGCGGACGAAAGTACCAGTCGCAATGCGGGTTGTCGCTACGCGCCAGCGGAATCGCCATTCGCACACTCAAAATGGTGACTCGGGTCACTTATGTGCTACACTTCAACGATGATCACCGTCCGTCCTAAGCGTGTTGTGCTCGCCGGCGGCACAGGCCAAGTCGGTCAGATTTTAGCCCGTCACTACTTGGGCAAGGGCTGGGATGTCTGCGTTCTCAGCCGCAGCGCCGTTGGGTTGGGCCGCCACATCCTATGGGACGGACAAACGCTTGGCACATGGGCGTCAGAAATCGACGGGGCCGACGTGGTCATCAATCTCGCCGGCCGCACCGTGAACTGCCGCTACACCGAGGAGAACCTGCAACAGATGATGGACTCCCGCGTGCACTCTACACGGGTTGTCGGTGAAGCGATTTTACAGGCAGCAGCGCCGCCGCGCCTTTGGCTTCAAATGAGTACTGCCACGATTTACGCGCATCGCTACGATGCGGCGAATGACGAGCTGACGGGCATTTTAGGTGGCAGCGAACCTGACGTGCCTCGGTATTGGGATCGCAGTGTCGACATCGCCAAGCAATGGGAGGCGACGCTTGCCTCAGCGAACACGCCGCTCACGCGCAAAGTGGCATTGCGCGCCTCGATGATCATGAGCCCCGATGCCCATGGCATTTTTGATGTACTTTGCAATCTCACACGCAGGGGCTTGGGTGGACCTATCGCTGGAGGAAAGCAATTTGTCTCATGGATTCACGACAGCGACGTCCTCCGAGCGGTGGACTTTATCGACGCGCATGACAATCTCGCAGGCGCCGTAAACTTGTGCGGGCCTGAGCCTGTCCCGCAGGCAGAGCTGATGCAAGGCCTGCGGAGCGCACTCGGTGTAGGCATTGGCTTGCCGGCTGCGGCGTGGATGGCGCGCGTGGGGGCGCTCTTCATGCGCACCGACGCTGAGCTCGTACTCAAAAGCCGACGCGTCGTGCCGGCCCGGCTCCTGGCTGAAGGCTTCCACTTCGAGTTCCCAAGCTGGGACCGCGCCGCGAAGGACTTGGTCAGGCGAGCCGCTCGTGAGAAGACCTAGTGCTTTGACCGGGGTCTAGGGACCCTTTCATAACGAAATCGTGTGCGCGCTTTTTTGGACGTAAATTGCCACTGGATGCGTCGTCGTTGAGCGTTCATGGCTGCGGTCCACAGCTCGGTCTCTGTCGCAAGCAATGCAAACTTCGGGATGCGCCGAGTGCCGAGGCATTCGCGCGATCACATGCTGATCCCAATCTCCGCTTGATTCAGCCAGCTAGCATGTTTCGGTGTATAATGCACCGTAAATCGCTTCCATATCCTTGGTCCAGCGCGTGGGCCAAACGTCTCGATAGCGCAGACTCGCCGTGCGTGTTCAAGTTGTCGACCACGAGGTGAATCGTCGTCGCGCGCGGATACGCGCGTGCGATCCGCTGTACCGCCATGGCGAACTCGGGCTTCTTACGATTGCTTGTTGCATACGTCAGATGGCGCCCCGCTTTGGGCTCAACGATACAGAAAATATTCGCCGTACCGCATCGCTTGTATTCATAGTCTTGACGTGAGACTCGCCCAGGACGCCCGGCCGACGCCGCGCGCTTCGAGTCGTGAAGCACGACTGGACGCTCGTCGAAGCATACGACTGGTTCTAGCTTA
>JAYWGI010000352.1:0-1932 GCA_043779025.1 Myxococcales bacterium | reverse complement strand
GCGGTACCTCAGATCATCATGACCGGTAAGGCGCAGCTTTTGGGCTTTGGATTCGAGCCGTTCTCGCCCGACTTGGCGCGTCGTTTGGACGTCAAAGGTTGCGCCGTCAAGAACCTGGACCCGAACGGCAACGCCGGCAAAGCGGGACTTAAGAATCCGGTTCGTAGCGCTGGGGGCGTGACCTACGACGCGATCGTCGAGATGGACGGCAAGAAAGTCGCGTCATGCGATGACTTGTATGTCGCCATGGATGCCCGCGCGGCTGGCGACGTAGCGAGCGTGCAGATTACACGCGGTAAGGAAAAGCTCTCGCTTAAAATCCCCGTGATCGTATTGCGTTGAGCGAAGCCGGCGCGCCTACGGTTGTGAACACGAGCGTTGAGGTTGCCGCCCCCGCGCGGCTCAGCGCCTATGCGTTGCTGCCCGACGACATCGCTCCTTTTGCAGGGCGCAACAGTGCGACCTATCTGTTCGGGCGCGTCCAGCGTGCCGGCACGTGGGCGGCGCGCGGAGTGCCGGACATGGGAAAGCAGGCGCTCGGGCTGCTTGCGTCGCAGTTCGATTTTTCGCTCCCCGAAGTGACACGCGTCGCCGAGTCGGCTGACGGCAGCACCAAGCTCGTGATCACTTTGGCCGACGGTCAGGCGGTGGAGACCGTGCACATGCCGCGCGATGTGCGCACGCCGCGCGTCACGCTGTGCGTGTCTAGCCAAGTGGGCTGTGCGATGGGCTGCACGTTTTGCCATACCGGCACCATGGGGCTGATTCGAAACCTCACGGCCAGCGAGATTGTGAGCCAAGTGTTGCTTGCCCTCGACTTGCTGGGCCCCAAAGATCTGGGCCTCGTCACGCTGGTGTTCATGGGCATGGGCGAGCCGCTGCATAACCTGCCGGAGGTGCTGCGCGCGGTGGAAGTGCTGGCACATCCTCAGGGCTTGGGCATCGCGCCAAGCCGCATGACGGTGTCTACCTCGGGCTTGGTACCGGGCATCGACAAGCTTGCGCTGGCCACAGTGCGCCCCTGTTTGGCGGTGAGCCTCAACGCCACTACGGACGAAGCACGCGCGCGCACCATGCCCGTGACCAAGACATGGGGCCTTGCCTCACTACGTGAAGCGCTCGTGCGGTTTCCGTTACGGCCTCATGAGAAGCTCACGCTCGAGTACGTGGCCCTTGCCGGCGAGAACGACAGCGACGAAGACGCGGAGCGATTGGCCGCGTTCGCAGGCGGGTTAAAGCACAATGTGAACGTGATCCCTTTTAATGCCTACGAAGGGGCCCTGTTTGGAGAGCCCGACGAAGCGCGCCTTCGTGCCTTTATGCTTCGCTTGCGCCAATTGGGGTGTTTGGCGACGATTCGCTACTCGCGCGGGCGGGACGCTCAGGCTGCCTGCGGGCAATTGGTGCAGCTCACACAAAATGGAGTGCCGCGCCGCCCCGGTGTAGCCCGCACGCGCACCCGGCAATAGGTCGATTCCCCGTCACTTTACTTGACGCTCACGTCCCCCGGGCCGACACTCGCGGCGCTCGGAGGGATATCGGACCCTGTTCGGTCCCTCCACGGCTCTTGAGTCACAACGCTCCCCTCGATCAAAATACGATGCACAGGCATCCCCAGCTGATCCATTCAACCCCCGACAGGACGATGAAAAAGAAACAACTCCTTTCCCGCTTTGTATTCGCAGCAGTCGCCGGCTTTGCCGGAACGGCTCAAGCTCAGACCGTAAAGACCAGCGAAGGTTTCGCAGTCAACCGCTTCGAACCCTCCGAGCGCGGCAGTGAGTGGTTCGCATTGGAGTCTTTGGACTTCCGCGGCGAAGCACGTCCAGCGCTCGGCATCGTGGGCGACTACTCCTACCGTCCCTTGGTAATTTACAACCAGGACGACTCGCTCCGCTCTTCCGTGGTTCGCAATCAGGCGAACATCCACAT
>JAYWGI010000351.1:0-5220 GCA_043779025.1 Myxococcales bacterium | reverse complement strand
CTCGCGAAGGATCGCAACTGCAAACGCCAACGCGCCGCGCGAACGAAGGTGGTCACGGCTGAGAGAACGACAAACGCTGGATAAGTCCATAGGTGGGGAACACCCAAAATGGCGTCGGCTGGCGGCGGCCTAAAGCTCATGCCCTGACCGCGCAAGTAGGCAAACATGCCCACCGTGAGCAACAGGCTAAACCCCAACTTGAGCCAGTTCTTGGCGAGAAATCCTTGGCTCATCAGCGCGCGCTTCAGAGGCTCCAGTAACGTATTCCGCGCGGCATATTCTCAGACGAGAATGCGCTCTTCACGTCGACGAACACGCCGTTGTCCTTCACACGAGCGAGCAGCGAATCGCGGCCCTCCGCCAGGAATTCCTTGTGGTTCACGGCCACGATCATGGCGTCGAGGCCGGTGATGTCTCTGACGTCCGAGAAGTGCAGGCCGTATTCGTGATGTGCTTCGGCCGGGGACGCGATTGGGTCGTGACATAGAGCCTCGATGCCAAACTCACGCAGCTCCGTGAGAATGTCCGGCACCTTGCTGTTGCGGATATCGTTGCAGTTCTCTTTGAACGTCATGCCCATCACGCCCACGCGCGCGCCCTTGACGGCGTGACCGGCGTTGACGAGGAGCTTGATCACCTTCTGTGCAATATACACAGACACGTGGTTGTTGATACGCCGGCCGGCCAAGATGACCTCAGGCTGGTAGCCTAGCTGCTGCGCCTTGGTGGTGAGATAGTACGGGTCCACGCCAATGCAGTGACCACCCACAAGGCCTGGGCGGAAGGGCAGAAAGTTCCACTTGGTTCCCGCGGCGGCGAGCACGTCGGCCGTGCGGATTCCCATGCGATCGAAGATAAACGCAAGTTCGTTCATCAGCGCGATGTTGATGTCGCGCTGGGTGTTTTCGATGACTTTTGCGGCCTCGGCCACTTTGATGGAGCTCGCCTTGTGCACGCCCGCGTCGACCACAGCGCCATAGGCTGCGGCCACGCGCTCAAGGATCTCCGGGTTCTCTCCCGAGACCACCTTGGTGATTTTCTCGAGGGTGTGCTCTTTGTCCCCCGGATTGATCCGCTCGGGGGAGTAGCCGAGAAAGAAGTCAACTCCGCGCTTGAGGCCGCTGATGCGCTCCAAAATGGGGCCGCAAATGTCCTCGGTGACGCCCGGGTACACAGTAGACTCGTACACGACCACGGCGCCTTTTTGCAGCACGCGGCCCACGGTCTCCGAGGCCTTCACGACAGGCGTGAGGTCTGGCACGTTGTTGGCGTCGACTGGGGTTGGCACGGCGATGACGAAGAAGGTGGTTTTGGCCATCTTGCTCGGGACTGCCGTCATGTCCAGCGTGCTGGCCTTCAGCTCATGCTCTTCGACCTCGTGGTTTCGGTCGTAGCCGCGTTGCAGCTCCGCGACCTTCTCCTGATGAATGTCGAAGCCCACTGTGCCCGAGAATTTTCGCGCGAAACCCAGCGCGACTGGCAAGCCCACGTACCCTAAACCTACAACGCTTACTTTTTCCACGGCGCGCATCCTAGCCCTTTTCTCCCTCGCGGGTCACGCCCTCTCTGCGGCTTTCAGCCCTGCAAAATGCGCTGGGGGCCGTCCGAGAAAAGGCGTTCCCTCTCAGTGGCGCCCACAAGGCGATCCAGCTCAACGAAAGCGCGCGCCACTTCGCCGGCATCACTGGGGCGGTGCGCGTCGGTGCAGGCCGCCTCGTAGGCCCCCGCCTCAAGCAATTTGAGCGCGGCGCGCATGGGTTCCGAGCCGTATTTGCCCGTGACCGAACAGGAATCTAGGAGCAAAAAAGCGCCTGCCTCGAGCAGAGGATCCAAGCAGCGATCGTCTTGCCACACGCCGCGGTAGCGCTCGGGGTGCGCGACCACCATGGTGAGCCCTTTGCGTCGCAGCTCGCGCACGCCGCGCTCCAGGCCGGGCGGGAAAAAGTCTTTGAACTCTACAAGTACTCCGCGGCGGGCTTGGCGCTCTTGCGCCGCGGGGTAGGGCAGGCCGTGCCCTGCGAGCAGGCGCGCATAGACCTCGTCGTCGAAGAAATGCTCGCTCGCGAGATGGGTTTGGATGAGTCCCGCGTCTTGGGTGTTCTGAACCCACTCGGCGTAGGCCGCACCTAGCTGCCCTGCATCGTTGTCGAACATGCCGGGCCGGATATGCGGGGTTGCTACGAGCCTGCCGAAACCCAGGTCGCCAAGCGCGCGCACAAGCGCCAGAGACTCGGCCATGTCGCGCACGCCATCGTCGATGCCGGGGAGAATATGACAGTGCAAGTCGATGTACGTACCCATGATGCCGCGCTACCTTAGCTCGAGTGAGCAGGACTTTGGGTGACTTCGTACCGCGTGCGATGTGGAAAAATCCACACGTTCAGACGTGTATGCAATCTGCACCCAGCGCCCGGCCATCCGGAATGCGTAGCGACTCGTTCGCGCTCGATGGCGGGGATGTGCTCGCGCTTCGCCATTGGGACCCGCCCGACGGGGCTTTGTCGCGCGCGCGCATTCTCCTGGTGCACGGCCTCGGGGGAGGGCCTGAGCGACCGTACATGCTCCGGGCAGCGCGTCACTTCCTGCCCCGGGGCTACGCCGTGTCGGCGCTGGGAATGCGCCGGACTGCGACGGGCGCGGGCCGCTATCATTTGGGTCTGTACGAGGACATTGAGCTTGCGCTGAGCCACATGCCAGACGCGGGCAGGCCGTTGTTCTTGATAGGGTTTTCAGGTGGTGGAAGCGTGGTGCTGAACTTTCTCGCACGCTCGGTATTGGCGGACCGCATACGCGCTGCGGCGTGCATGTCGGCGCCTCTGGACTTGCGTCGCCTTGGGCGGCATGTAGAGGAGCAGGCGCCGTTCTATCATCGCCATTTGGTTGGCGGGCTTGGCGCCGGCGAGCTCGCGGATCTGAAGCCGTACGCCTCGCTGAGCGACTTTGATATGCGTGTGCTTTGCGCGCGGTATGGTTTTTCGAGCGTGGAGGATTACCGGCGGCGCGCAAGTGCAGGGCCTGTGGTCAGTCAGATCTCCACGCCCACGCTTTTGCTGGAAGCCGCGGACGACCCGGTCGTCCCGGCAGCGCTCAATGACGCCTATGCCAAGGCCGTGTCAGCAAGCGTGACGCGTGTTGTTACAGCGCGTGGCGGGCATATCGGATGGGTGCAGTCTACACGAGACTTGCTTGGGGCGGATACGTGGGGACTGCGCCGCGTTGGGGCGTTCTTTGCTCAGACACAAGCGTTCGAGCTCTGACAACCAACGCTTGGACAGCGCGCCCTAACGCACGACGCTCTTGGGCCCGGCGCTGCGTCGCTGTTCGCGTCGCTGTTCGCGTCGCTGCTCGCCGTCGGCTTGGCTTGCGCGCAAGGCGTCTGTGTCGAGCTCTAAGGCTGGAATCGGGGTTGGAGCTCCTGCGTCGTCGATCGCCACAAAGGTCATACGTGCGGTGACGCAGGACCAGCTTTCACCTGTGAGCGGACGCTCGCCCCGCGCCACGACTTCGATCTCCATGGAGGTTCGAAAGGTGGCGCTGACTTGCGCTTCGAGTTGCATCACCTCGCCGAGTTTGACGGGCTGCTCAAACTTGAGGTCGTCCACAAACAGCGTGACGGCGACGCGGTTGCAGTGCCTCTGCGCGCAGATGGCGCCGCAGATATCCACCCATGCCATGACCTGGCCGCCGAACACATTGCCGAGCGCATTGGTGTGTTGGGGCAGAACGTACTCGTTCATTACCGTGCGAGAAACTGACTGATGACGAATGGCGGGGATGAGCATCGGGAGGCCTCAGGGGGGGGCGGCGGGATGGGGCGTTGTTGCAGCAGCCTGAGGTGGCACTATTTTGGATGGTGTAAAGTACACAAGAATCTCGTTCTTGCGCACGAGGCCCAGTTTGTCGCGGGCCACACGCTCGACGGATTCGGGGTCTTGCCGCAGCGCTGCTACCTCCAAATGCAACCGCGCAATGTCGCGGGCGAGGCGCTCGTTGTGCGCCAGGGTCGTGTCTCGCTCCCGCTGCAGTTCACGCATACGCGGCAAGCCTTCGGGGCGCAGCAGCTGCACAGGAACAAAAGTGGCCGATGCGACGAGCATACCGAGCGGAAGCCAATGTTTCGAAGGGACAGAGCGCGGGATCATCTTGGGTTGGGTGGACCGTACGCTTTTGCTGGGCTTATGGCCACTTCTTCGACTACCAGCTCAGGGCCTATGTGGGGGACGCAACAGTGACGACCGCTCGAATTCGCATTGCAGGGCGTGTGATGGTGTACGACCACGATAAGGCTGTGCGTGCGCAAGTGGCCGAGCTGCTGCTCTCCGAGTCCAAGATGCCGCTTTTCGCGCTGTCTGCCGCCAGCTTGGACGAGGCAGTACGGGCGGCCGGGCGTCAGGAGTTTGAGGTGGCGTTGGTGCGCTGCGAGCTCAGCGAGGCCGGGGCGTTGCCCGAGCTCAAGCGCTTGCGGGCGATGAACCCGTCCGCGGAGTTTGTGGTCGTGTCCGCGCGCCCTTCGCTCGAGGTCGCGACCGCGTGCGTGGCCGAGCGTGTGGCGGGATACACGACGCTCGACCGCTTGGACTCCGACTTGGTGCCAATGGTGGAGGCCGCGTTGTTTCAGGTGGAGTCACGCCGTCTGGGTGAGAGCATGGAGCGCCGCTACAGGAACCTCGTGGAGCTCACCGAGGTCACCGTGATTGCGCTCGACGCCGAGGAGAGCATCGCGTTGTTCAATCGCAAGGCGGCCGCGCTTACGGGTATTCCGCAAGACGAGGCCCTGCTCGTGCCCTTTGTAGAAAGGTGCATTGTGCAGCGAGACCGCGCGCGCATGCGCGAGGCGCTTGCGATGGTGCGCGAGGAGACCCGCGTTCTCGAGGTGGAGGCAGGTACGATCACTTCGAATGGGGGTTCCAGGCGTGTGCGGTGGCACATGTCTCCAGCGAGGGAACCAGGACTCGCGGTGTACGTGATCGGCATCGATGTCACCGACCGCATCGCGCTCGAGAAGCGCGCGGCAGATCACGAGGCGATGAGCGCGATGGGGCGCCTCGCACTCAACATGGCCCACGAGATTCGCAACCCGCTGAACGCTGCCGTGCTGCAGCTGCACATGCTGTCGCGACATGTGGAAAAGCTCGCGATTCAGATCGAGGAGAAGGCGATTCTGCGCAAGCGCGCGGCCGTCGTGGGCGACGAGATCGCCCGCCTGAACCGCTTGCTCAC
>JAYWGI010000350.1:0-20173 GCA_043779025.1 Myxococcales bacterium | reverse complement strand
CGCGGTCCCAATTCCAGATCGAGAACTTGCGCGCAGCTATGTGCGCGCGTGCGGCGCTGAGCCGTGGAACTACATCACCGGCGACATCAAGTTTGGCGCGGCGGACATCAATCCGCTGCGTGAGCTGGCGAACAGGCTCGTGTACAGCCCGGACCAAAGTCGCAATCCGCACGAACGGTCCAATGGCATACGCTGGTCCGCCTTTGTCGCGCTCATCGTGTCGTTTGCGACGTGGAAGCGCCGGAGCCCGCGCCCTCCAGCGTCGCCCACGACCCGCGCCTGGTTGGTGCTCGCCATCGCGGGTTTCTTGTGCGCCATGTCTCCCGAGTTCCTGTTGCCAAAATCGCTCGAGAGCTTCACGCCAGCCATGGTGATCAACGATTTTATTCCGCAGTTTCGTGTTCCGTCCCGGATCGGACCGGCGTTCCATCTTGCGATTTTGCTGATGTTTGGCGATTTCATGACGCGACTCATGGAGCAAGAGGGGCGCTGGTCCCATGTGCTCGCATGGGTACTCCCCCTCAGCGTCGTCATTGAAGGGACGCCGCTGTCCCCGATGATGCGTGCTCCTTTGCATCCAGTTCAAAGCGCATTGGTGCGGCACGATGGCAACTGCGGCGCGGGACTCGCGCTCCCCTTTGCCGTCGCTGACTATTGGGCATTTGAAGACACCCGCGGCACCAAGTGCCAGTTGGCCAATCCGCTGTCCGCGATAGACGGGACAAAGGTCGAAACACTCGTAGGCGCAGAGGCCATGTCTGCCCGTGGCGCCACCGCGAGTGCCGCGTTATTTGCTGAATGCATGGGCTTGTCCTGGTTCCTGATGCGGCCAGCTCTGCACGGGGCGAGCGGCAACGCGCTATGCACCGCACTGGGCTGGGAAATGAAGGGCGAAAATGTATGCCTCCGACCGTCGACGCGGCCTATCAGCGGGCGTACGGTCGCCGAGTGTGGTGCCCAAGCCGGCACGAGTCCGGTTGTTCCGTAGCTTCAGCCATCATTCCGCGTTAGCGTGTCGCTTCCATGCCTGCCGAGCTCTCCGTCGTCGTGCCTCTATTTAACGAGGCGAAAAACGTTCCCGCACTCGTCGATGCGGTGCAGGCGGCGTGCGCTAGCATTCCAGACATAGAGCTTACACTCTGGCTCGTGAACGACGGAAGCGGCGACACATCGCAGCAGGTCATTGAGGCTCTTGCAGCTGACCACGCGTGTGTACGTGCGGTGGAGCTCTCCAAGAATTTCGGCAAGGAGGCCGCGCTTAGTGCCGGGCTCGATCTGGCGGAGGGAGACGCAGTGGTGTTTATGGACGCCGATCTGCAGCACCCGCCGGAGTGCATTCGAAGGTTCGTCGAGGCCTGGCGGGCGGGGGCCGATGTAGTGGTGGGCATACGCGACACCACGGCAGACAAGAGCGCGTTTCGCAAGGCATTCGGTGCACTCTACGCATGGGTTGCGCAGCGCCTTTCAGACGCCCCTGCGGCGGCAGGCGAGACGGACTTTTGTCTTCTAGACCGAAAAGTGGTGCTGGCCGCACGCGCGCTGAAAGAACGCGAACGCATCTTCCGAGGCCTCGTGCGCTGGCTCGGATTTCGACGGGTAGAATTGCATTTCGATGCGAGCAGTCGCTACAGCGGCGTGCCTAGCTACACCTTTGGGAAGCTGGTGAATCTGGCGTTTCGCTCCTTCACCTCGCAGTCGCAAGCGCCGCTGCGCGCGGTGCTCTACGTGGGCGTGCTGGCTTGCCTGGCGTCGCTTGGCGGACTTACGTGGATGGTGTTGGCAGAGCGCGTGATCGACCCCGTGTGGCACTACACCGCGCTCGCCAAAGCGCTCGTGTTCACCATCGGCTTGGTCGGTGTCCTTCAGGTCTCGCTGGGAGTCACGGGGTTGTATGTTGCACATATCCACCAAGAGGCGCTTCAGCGCCCGCTCTACGTGGTTCGGCGTGTCTACGGAGAGGACGCATCGTGAACGTCACGTTTTGTGCGGGCACGGCGGCCGAACTGATCAAGCTCGCACCGCTTATCGGCCGAAGTGAACGCGGCGGAGCCGATTGGCGCGCGGTGTTCACGGGCCAAGCGGCCAAAAGTTTTTTGGACCAATGGGATGACTTCGGCTTCTCTCGCGAGCGCCTACGCTCCCTGGAGACGCGCGCGGCGGATCTCTCATCGTCGTGCGAAGCCGGAGCCTGGTTCTTGCGCACGGCGGCACGGATCCCGTTCCCGGCCCCGGCGCTGCGTCGCGAGCGGCAGAGCGCGAAGGGCCTGTGGCTGGTGCACGGGGACACCTTGTCTACCTTTGCAGGCGCGATGCTTGGCGCGCGACTCGGAATGCGGGTTGGACACGTGGAGGCTGGCCTTCGTTCGCACACCGTACTCGACCCGTTCCCGGAGGAAGTTTGCAGGCGTATGGTCGCCAAGGTCGCGACGTTGCACTACGCGCCCGAGAGGCCCGCGTACGACAATTTGCTGCGCGAAAAGGTGCGTGGCGAGGTGGTCTACACGGCCGGAAACACACAAATAGACGCGGTCCTTGAGGTGCTCAATGGCGCGCCCTCGGCCCCGCTACACCCCACCCCCTACGTGCTCGTGAACATTCATCGCTTTGAGACCATGATGTCGGCGGAGCGCGGCGCGCAGGTCAAAGACATTCTGCGGCGCGCGGCCAAGTTGCACACGCTGATCATCGTGTCCCACGCGACCACGCTGGCGTGGGTGGCCAAAGACCCGGAGTTTCGCGCGGAGCTTGAGCGCAATGGCGCGGTGTGGCTTCCCCGCCAACGCTTTACGTTGTTCGTTCGATGGCTGGTGGGGGCCATCGGCGTGATCTCTGACAGCGGCGGGAACCAAGAGGAATGTGCGATGCTTGGGGTGCCCTGCTTGTTGCTACGGTTTGTCACCGAACGCGAGCTGCCGGCCGGACGCACCAACGTCGTGCTAAGCCAGTTTAAGGAAGATCTCATCGCTCCCTTTTTGCGTGACCCGGCAGCCTACCGGATACCTCAAAGCGTCTCGGAAGACTCCCCCGCTGATTGCATTTTTTCACATATGAGCGGGGTCGCAGACCAGCCATAGCGTCTCGTTCGTACGGCTCGCCCGCAGTGCCCCCACGCTGTCCTCGCGAAAGCAGTGGCCAGGGGGAGCAGGTCCAGAATAGAAAGCTCGTCCAATGCCTCCAAAGCGCGCCCTCATCACCGGAATCACAGGTCAAGACGGCTCCTACCTCGCCGACCTGTTGCTGTCCAAGGGCTATGAAGTGCACGGCATTGTACGGCGCTCCAGCTCGTTCAACACGGCGCGCATCGACCACCTCTACCTGGATCCCCACGAGCTCGGAGCGCGTCTCTTCCTGCACTATGGTGACCTGTCCGACGGAGCCGGCGTGCGACGCTTGCTCCAGAAGGTTTCGCCAGACGAGGTGTACAACCTCGGTGCGCAGAGCCATGTCAAAGTGTCCTTCGACCAAAGTGAGTACACCGCGGACGTCGTGGCCACCGGCACGCTGCGCCTGCTCGAAGCCATCCGCGACATGAAGGAACTCGGCCTAAAAGAGCCTCGCTTCTACCAAGCAGGCTCGTCGGAGATGTTCGGCGCAACGGCCCCCCCCCAGGCCGAAACCACACCGTTTTATCCGCGCAGTCCGTATGCTGTGGCCAAGGTTGCCGCCCACTACTTCACAGTGAACTACCGCGAGGCGTACGGTTTGTTCGCGTGCAACGGCATCCTGTTCAATCATGAGTCTCCCCGCCGCGGCGAGACCTTCGTCACGCGCAAAATCACGCGCGCTGCAGGCCGGATCAAACTCGGGCTCCAGGACAAGTTGTACTTGGGCAATCTGGATGCCAAGCGCGACTGGGGCTTTGCCGGCGACTATGTAGACGCCATGTGGCGCATGCTGCAGCAGGACACGCCGGACGACTACGTCGTGGCCACCGGCGTTGCCTATCCTGTCCGCGAGTTTGTGGAACTTACCTTTGCGCAGCTCGAACTGGACTGGACCAAGTACGTGGAGACCGACCCGCGCTACTTCCGGCCCACCGAGGTGGACTACCTGCTCGGCGACGCGACCAAAGCACGCACCAAACTCGGATGGGAGCCCAAAACCACGCTGCAAGAGCTAGTCCGCATGATGGTCGATTCCGATCTTGCGCTCGCACAGCGCGAGCTGTTGTTGCGCGAGGCCGGCACGCAATGAGCCCCGGCGATTCGGTGTTCGTCGCGGGGCACCGCGGCATGGTGGGCTCGGCCATCGTGCGCGCACTCCAGGCCGCGGGCCATGCGCATGTGCTCACGCGGACGCGCCGTGAACTGAACCTCTGCGACTCCACCGCGGTGAACGCGTTCTTTGCTGAGCACAAGCCTGCATACGTGTTTTTAGCAGCCGCTAAGGTGGGCGGCATCGGTGCCAACGCCGCCTTCCCGGGCGAGTTTCTGCTCGAGAATTTACAGATTCAAACCAATGTGACCGACGCC
Organism: Myxococcales bacterium; assembly: GCA_043779025.1. Classification (GTDB taxonomy): domain Bacteria; phylum Myxococcota_A; class Polyangia; order Polyangiales; family Polyangiaceae; genus JAAFHJ01. The sequence goes on along the minus strand of JAYWGI010000350.1, from coordinate 15,701 downwards.
GCGCGACGAAACGGCGTCGCGCGCTTTTGTTTCTTGGGGTCGTCGTGTATCTACCCCAAGTTCGCTCCTCAACCCATCCGCGAAGAGCACTTGCTTACCGGCCTTTTGGAGCCCACGAACGAGGCCTACGCCATCGCCAAGATCGCGGGCGTGAAAATGATAGATGCATATCGCACACAGTATGGCATGGACGGCTTCTCGCTGATGCCCACCAACTTGTACGGCCCTGGCGACAACTACGACCTGCATAACTCGCACGTGCTCCCGGCTATGATCCGGAAGCTTGAGAGCGCGAAGGCCGAGGGCCGCCAAGTCACGCTTTGGGGCACGGGCTCGCCACGGCGTGAGTTTTTGCACTGCGACGACCTCGCCCGCGCAACGCTTCACCTGATGCAGATGCAGTCGCCCGAGCCGATCTACAATGTGGGCACCGGGGTCGACTTGTCGATCAAGGACCTCGCAGCGCTGGTCGCCAAAACCGTGGGCTATGAAGGCGAGATTGCGTGGGACACCAGCAAGCCGGACGGAACGCCGCGTAAACTGCTCGACGTGTCGCGCATCCACGCGGCCGGTTGGAAACACCAGATAGATTTGGAAGACGGTATTGCCCACGCCTACGCCTGGTATTTGGAACACAAGGACGAGGCTCCGTGGTCGAACAAGCACTGAACGGCAAGACCATCGTGCTGGCATCCAACGGCTACGGCGCCGACGGGAACGCCGAGGCCATGCTGGAGTACTTGCGGCGAAATGGTGCCGGCGAGATCTGGGTCCTGAAGCACCCGTTGCTCGAATCCCCCACGCATGAAGGCGTGCACACGCTCACCGTCTACCGCGGCCACGAGGTCAGCGTTCACACCGCGAAAGCGCCTCACAGAGCGCCCTTCACTTATGTTTTCGATGCATTTTTGCCGCGATTACCGAAGAAGAGGATCGACCTATGGTTGGGCTTTGGTCCCAACAACGTCATGCGCGGCATGCTTTACAAGCTCCGTAGCTCGGTGGCGCGTGTGGGCTATGTCTGTGTAGACTACACGCCCGATCGTTTCGGCTCCAAGAGCCCGATGACACGGCTCTACAGCGGCATCGATCGCCTCGCGTGCACCAAGGCCGATCTGATCTGGCCCATCTCACAGGCTTCCCACGACGAGCGCATGAGGGTACTCGGCCTCAGCCCCAAGGCCCGCGTGCGGGTCGTCCCCATGGGCGCCTGGCTAGACCGGGTACCACGTGTAAAGCGCACCCAATTTGCCCAGCCAAAAATCGTGTTCTTGGGCGGACTCATTGAGAAGCAGGGCGTGCAAGTCGTGCTCGATGCGATCGCGCGATTGCCTGAGGAATACACGCTTTCGGTGATCGGGCGCGGACCGTACGAGCAAGCACTCAAGGACCAAACCGAAGCTCTTGGCCTTTCGCATCGCGTCGTGTTTCACGGCTTTGTCGCCGACCACAAGGACGTGGAATCGCTTCTCGCGGAGGGCACTGTAGCGGTAGCCTGTTACTCGCCGGAGATGGCCTCATTCAGCCGCTTTTCGGACCCCGGCAAGATCAAGGCCTACCTGGGCGCCGGGTTGCCCGTGGTGCTCACCGACGTCTCGCCCAATGCCCGCGAAGTGGCCGCGACTGCAGGCGGAGTGCTCTGCACGTATGACGCTGAATCCGTGGCGGCGTCTATTCTTACGGTGCACGCTTCGGAACAAGCCTGGGCCACACGGGTAGAGGCCGCTCAGGAATACATGAAGCAGTTTGATTGGCAGACGCTGCTTCGCGCAGCCTTTGAGGAGGCATTGTCATGAGTGTAAAACGCGGCGCGCAAACCTTTGCCCAGGGCACGCTGATGTCGTCCGGGGTGGACCCCCGTACGCTGATTGCATCGTTGCGCTTCTTGCCGGGCTTTGTGTCCAACACCATTCGCTACGCCAAAAATCACGTCAAGGGCGACCCGTTTCCTCTGCGGCTCGGCGATCTCTTTCCTATCTTGGGCGACGCCCACTCGCCCTCCGGCGTGGCGACGGGCCACTACTTTCACCAAGACTTGTACATGGCCAAGCGAATCTTCGCGGCCAAGCCCGGGCGTCATGTGGATGTGGGCTCGCGCGTCGACGGCTTTGTGGCCCATGTGCTCAGCTTTATGCCCGTCACGGTGGTGGATGTACGTCCGCTTGTTTCGAAAGTCGATGGACTTGCATTCTTGCAGGACGACGGCGCCACGCTCGCGAAGTTTGAGAGCGACAGTGTGGAGTCGCTGTCGTCACTACATGCGGTGGAGCACTTTGGTCTGGGGCGTTATGGGGACCCCGTAGATCCTAACGCGTGGAGGCACGCAGTGCAGAGCTACTGCCGCGTGCTCGCGCCGGGCGGTATCCTCTACTTCGCCGTTCCTGTGGGCCGCGAACGTTTGGAATACAACGCGCACCGCGTCTTCTCACCAAGCACGATCCTCGTTGCATTTTCAGAGTTACACTTGATCGAGTTCTGCGCCGTGACCGACGCCGGTGACTTAGACACCTCGGCGCATCCCGCAGACTACGAACAAGCCGAGTACGCCTGTGGCTTGTTCACCTTCCAAAAGCGTCATCCAGCCTAAGACGCATGGCGCCACACTTTAGCGTTGTGATCCCTACGTGCAATATGCACGAACATATTCCTGCTCTGTGGGCGAGCCTGCAAAATGCAGGTATTAGCCGGGCGGCAGAGTGCATTGTCTTTGTCGACGACGGCTCTACAGACGCGACGCCCGATGCACTGCGTGTGGTGGTGGCGGGGCGCCAGCCCGACGAGGCCCACGTGGAGGTGCTCACCTTTGCAGAGAACAAGGGGCGTTTTGTGGCGCGACTCGAGGGCGCCAAGGCCGCGCCGTCGGAGCGCGTGCTCTTTCTGGATACGCGGCTCGAGCTCCCTAGCGATTTCGCCCTGCAGTTGTTGCGAGCGAGCGAGACGTATCCTGCCATTAACGGCACGGTAGAGATTGATACACGCCGCAATGTGTTTTGCTTGTACTGGGACCGCAGCCACAAGGTCTTGTTCCGCAACCACTATGCGCACGCGCACGCGCCCATCACACTGACGCCACAGAACTTCGACGCCTTTCTCAAGGGGACGACGGTGTTCTATTGTCCACGCGCGGAATGGATCGCAGCTTGCGACGCCTTCGAAGGGCGAAACCTGCTAAGCGACGATACGTTTCTGATGCGCAAGATGGTGGAGACATGCCCCATCACGATCCACCCAGATGTAAAAATTTCCTGGGTGCCGCGGGAGACCTTCTCGCAGTTCGTGTGGCGCATTTGGGACCGTGGTCCGGGATTCGCCGAGTACCATGTGTACGAGCGGCGTGGCCCCATGTTCTGGGCCGTAGCCGGCGGTTTCGCAGCCCTGCTGGCCTGGGCCGTAATGCTCGCGGTGGCGCCCATACCGGCGCTCTTGGTCGCCGTGATCGCACTAGGCGCTGTCGCATTGAGCACGGCCTTCTTCGCCCAAGGGCCTATGGAGTTTGTAAAAATGGTCCCCCTTCATGTGGCGACTTTTTTCGCGTTTGGGATGGGCGCACTGCGGGGCATCGTCGTCGTGGGCGTACGAAAGATGAAAGCCTCGCGCGGGTGATGCCGCCCCAACGACGAACCGCACTTCTCGTGCTTGCGGGGGTGGTAGCGAGCGCGGCGAGCTACTTGTTCCAGATGCAAGTCATGGCGACCCAAAGTCCTGCGCTGTTCGTGCGCTTCAACCATTGGCTCTTTCTTGCAGGGGTCGTGGGACTGCCTGGCGTCTTGGTCCAGTCGGTTTCAAATTTTTGGCAGCCGACGAATGCGCGGCGCCGCCGGGCGCTCCTTCTCGCGAGCGGGAGTGCGGGCGTCGCTGTGCTGCTTGCAGTACTGTTCGGCGGCACCGCTGGACGCTCGGAGAACGCGCTTCTTGCCGTGTTTTTTTTGGGATTTTTGCCTACGTCGGCATTGATGGGACAAGCGCAGGCCACCGGGAACTTGCCGGCCATCTTCTGGGGCACGCTGTGTCCGGTCGGGGCGCGCGCAGCGTTCTACCAGCTGATACGCACGCAGGATGCTGCAGCCTACCGCGCGGTCGCGCTTGCCGTGGGCTGCACTGTGCTTGGGCTTGCGCTGCTTCTCAGCCTTGCAAAAACCGAGAGTTCACCTCCGCAGCGCCCCCTCGACCGCCACGCCCTCCTGCGCGGCGCAGTGTTCGCGCTGGTGTCCACGGTGATCCCTTACGCCGACTTCGAACTCGTGCGGGCGACGCAAAGCGCCGACTCCGTCGAGTTGTTTGGACGCATCAGTCTGCTGTCACGCATGGTGCTTCTGGGGGGCACTTTGCTCACCCAGGCCGTGCTGCCCGAGCAGCTGCGGCAGTTTCATCGAGGTACCGTCGAGACCCGATGGTGGTTGCGACGCGCACCGCTGCTCATTTTCGGTCTGGCCCTGCTTGCGGCCGCGGCACTTTGCACGCTTGTGCCTCTGCTGCCCTTGCCCGGCTTCACAAGCTGGTCTTCCCACGAGCGGCTTGTGTTGGCGCTCGCATGCATCAACTGTGCCGCGTTGGTCTTGGTTCTTTCGGAGGTTCAGGCCGTGTGCACCATGGGCGAGCTTCGAGGTATCGTCCCCGCACTGAGCGTGCTCGCGCTGACCTGGGGTGGAATCTACCTCTACAAGCCCCCCACGATGCCACAGGCTCTGATGGCCGCGGGCATTGCCTATGCACTCACAGCGCTAAGTCTTTACTTGACGAAACCCCACAGCCTTCCATCAACCCAAGCATAGAGCGCTCTGAGGGCACCTTTTTGCCGCACAGAGATCGCACTGCGCCCTGAGATATGATGTAACAGCGCCCGTCATGAAATTTAGGGCCTCGAGTTCGCTTGTGTTCGAAAAGCTGCAGCAAGTTCTGCCCCGCGAACTGGTGTATGTTGCACTTAGACGCCGCAACGCGATCCGCGCGGTGCTCAGCAGCAACAACTGGGCGAAGAATGATTACGCCGGCCCCAGCCCTGACCGTATGAAACGCGCCGTGCTTTTGCGTAACGGCTACCCCGAGGGAACTTGGGTGGAAACCGGGACCTACCTGGGCGACACCACGGCCGAGCTCGCCAAGCGCGCGAAGTCCGTGTTCAGCTTGGAACCTGAACCCAAGCTCTACGCGAGTGCAGCGAAGCGCTTCGCCGATGCGCCAAACGTCACCATCATGAACGGCACCAGTGAGGACTTGTTCCCGGCGCTACTTGAGCGTCTCGCGGGCGATGTAAGCTTTTGGCTGGACGGACACGCTTCGGGTGGTCTTACGTTTCAGGGCAGCAAAGACACCCCGGTGGTGGAAGAACTCCACGCCATTGGTGGCGCGCTTTCCAGATTTCAACGTGTGTCTGTGATGGTCGATGACCTGCACTGTTTCCACCCGAGCCACCCGGAGTCCTCACACTACCCGCGCGTGGATTTCCTCGTGGATTGGGCTCGCAAGCATGGGCTTGTCTGGCACATCGAACACAATATCTTCATAGCGAAACGCTGACACTCAAACGGATTCGCCTGCAGGCTCTGCAGCCGGCTCCACGTGGTGTCACGCCGGCTACTTCGGAACGCAGTTGTCGGCAGGACTTAGGGTCGCAGGCGGCTGAGTGGTTCTGCAAACCTGATCGGAACTCATCGTCCACCCGAGTTCATTGCAGAGCTCAGTGCGCCCCTGCGCGTCGATGCCAGGACGAAACACGACCCAGGACATCCCTGTGCACTTTACAAGTTCTGCGAAGCGGATGCGCATCGCGGGGGTGCGCCATGCCGCCGGCGTACCAACCAGAAAGCGCTCCAGACGCATCCCTTCCTCCGTCGAGTTCGGCTGCAGCAAGCGACAGGAGGTACCGCGTGTCGTTTCGAACTGTGAGAGATCGAACTGTACGTGGGGCAAGAACATGCCCACGCCACACCAATCGCCGCGCTCGGTGGGTAGTCCGGGTACCACTGGTGGCAGGGTAGCCATAATCACCCGCGAGCGTGGAAAGTACTCAGCCGTTGCCAGCACAGGGACAAGCCAAAGCAACGACTGAAGGGTGACACGGCGCCACCAGACCGGAGCTTGCGCAAGCCGCGCCTGTACGCCCATGAGGCCTCCCATGGCTGCCGAAATGACGCCGAAGTTCACAACCGGACCCCAACGCGAAGCGACCCGTAGGTTCGGGAACAGTTTCATGGCAAATTGCGATGGCCCGTATTCCTTCCCCTGAAACACTAGCCACTGAGGCCCCATGGACATCATCAATCCATAGGCGGCAACCAGCGCAATGAGCAGCACGTAGTCGGCGTTCCGCGTTTCCTTGCGGGCATTCAACTTGGAAAGGACGGCGGACGCCACAGCCAGAGCCGCCAAGGCCAGCACGGTCCAACGAATACCGTTGGTGCGCTCATGGGGATTTCCAGGCCCGTTGGCCGCAACGAAAGCGCTGAGTGCACGCCTGGGCACGATCAGGTCAGCAAGAGGGTCGTAGCCCACATCGCCCGTCACGTAGTCGATGGGCAGCGCACTAAAGGTGTGCAGGTAGTGGTTGTTCACTTCGGCCTCAATGATCGGAAAGTTCCCCGCCCGGATGTGCACTCCGGGTGGAACCGCCGCCAGGAAATTCCACGCCAAAAAAAGCACCAACGGCAGGCTGCACAAAGCCAGTCTGGCCAACACCACCAGCCGTGAGCCGCCGAATGTGCGCGCCCGACTGAGCGCATACAGCAACAAAAATGGCGTAAGCAGCAGGGTAATGAGCAAGTAGTAGTGCGCCACCGTGCCCACCAACAACAACATCAGGGCCGGCCACTTCCAGCGTGCGTACCCAAACGGGTCGCGAGACTGACGCGCAACACGCTCAATGGCCAAAAACAAAAGCGGTATAAAGTAAACCGCGACGAACGCCGGATGCACAGCCGCCCGCGCGCGTGCAAAAGGCGAGAACGCAAACGCGATGGCACCCGCCGCGAGCACCGGCTTGGACCACTGCATCTCACGTCCGTAGAGGCACATTGCCGCGAACGACGTGAGATAGAACGCAAAATCCATCGCTGTCACGAGCGTGGCATCGGTTGTGAACGGCGCAAGAATGGGAACAAAAATGCGCTCAACCCACGGCACCCAGAGCATCGCCCCCTCGGGGGTGTTGCGTAGCTCGGTGTGAATGGCACCAAAGAAATACCGGGTCGGGTGGTCGTAAAGTGTGCGCACGATGGCGCGGTAGCTCCAGACCAATCCCTGGATGTCATCGACGCCATTGCCAAGAATTTTTGCCGGCTGCTTCCCGGTGAGTAGCCATTCCGAGGCTGGAAACAAGTAGGCGTAGGCGAGGCCAAAAGCCGTTGCGCAAAGCGTCGCTGGCCAATGCCAAACCCTCCATGTTTCTCGACCTAGTCTCAGCATGTTGAGGTTGCATACCAGACTCGCGTGCGTCGCGGCGATGCACATCGTGGAGCCGCTCCACTCGACATCTCGGCATGCTCTGAACTACACGGACGAGGTGCCTCTACGAACCCTCATCGTCACGCCAACCTACAACGAGAAAGACAATCTCGAAGCTTTTGTCGGCGCGGTGCGGGCGGCCTGTCCACACGCCGACTTGTGGATCGTGGACGACCATTCGCCGGACGGCACGGGGGATGTCGCAGATGCGCTGGCCGCCAAGGACCCTCAGATACGAGTGATCCATAGAGCGGGCAAGCTGGGCTTGGGCACTGCCTACCTACAGGCCTTCGCCCTGGGCCTTCGGGAGGGGTATGAGCGCTTTGTAGAGATGGACGCCGACTTCTCACACGACCCGCGCTACCTCACGGACATCGCGAAGGCTTTTGATGCGGGTGCGGACGTGGTGGTCGGTTCACGCAACATTCGTGGTGGGCGCGTAGAAGGCTGGGGCCCTGGCAGGCACCTGTTGTCCAAGGGCGGCTCCCTCTACTCACGCATGGTGCTCGGAATCAACGTGAAGGATCTGACGGGGGGCTTCAACGCGTTTACGCGCAATGCCTTGGAGCGTATCGATCTGTCCAAGGTAGACTCGGCCGGATACTCGTTTCAGATCGAGATGAAGTACCGCGCGCATGTCCGGGGGCTAAACATCGTCGAAGTCCCGATTGTTTTCGTGGATCGCCGCGCAGGTCAGAGCAAGATGAGCAGCGGCATTTTTTCCGAAGCCATCGCGCGCGTTTGGTCCATGCGCGCCGATGCGCTGCTTGGCAAAATGTGACCCCCCGACGCGCGCAGCGCTTGTGCTGCGCCGCACGCTAGCGCGCAAGCGCGGCAAAGGCAGCTAGCTCGTGGGCGAAGGCGGTGTCTCGCTTTTGAACGCAGAGCCGCACTTGCTCGCGTACCGCGCAGACCGCGTCGTCCCTCTTGAAGTCAGGCGCGAAGTCGTCGTCCACAACATAGACAGCGCGAGCGTCGAGGGGCTTGGTGACGGGCAAGTGGCGGTCGCACATCTGGCTTGCGCCTGCAATGCCTCGCGCGACATAGGCAGAGTTCATGCCCATATGATGCCGATTGGCCTCGTAGGCGAACTGCTGCACGCGAGGTTCGTTGTAACGACAAATCCACTGCAGGTGGAGAGGAACGAAGACAAAGCGGTCGTAGTCCGCACCCAAGTTTTGAAACACCACGGTAGGCAGCGGCTGCAACAGCTGCACGCGAGGAAGACGCGTGTTGGCCTTGCTGTCGGCGATTTGCAGTCCAACGGCGATGAGCAGGATGAAGCGCCCTGCCCAGACGCCGCCCTTGTGGCGTCGCAGCAAGGCCACGCCCCCTACGGCCACAGCGATAAGTGCAAAGTGCAGGGGCCAGCCGAAGCGACCCGACGAACGGAAGATGGACGCCTGCGCGAGCACGGGAGCGTACAGCGCGCGTAAGTCCAAGAGTTCGACGCCGTGAAGTCGCACCGAAAAGGACATTGCGTACACAGCGAGAAGCAGCACCGCCGCGGCGATGAACGCATGGCCACGGAGCAAACGCAGGGCCTGCCAGAGCCCGTTCTTGGTCGCGGTGACGACGCGCCAGAGAAAAATCACCGAGCTCACGGCCAACAGTACGAGCACGCCCAAACCAAGAAATTGGTAGCCCTCAAACGATCGGGGCGCAGTGGGGTGATCGAGCAGATACACGCTTCTTCCCGTGGGATTTACAAAGGCCGCGAGATCCATCGAGAACTGCCCGAAGCCATCCGCTGCGGGTTCCATGGCTTGAAACAGAATGAAGCCGTAGAGCCAAAAGAAGAACAGCGAGACGCCAAGCGGCGACAGCGCCCATGGCACGGCCCCACGCATCGGTACGACTCTGTCGAGCAGGATATGGCTCAACACGGCGCCCGTGAGCAGCACGCAAGTCATCGCTGCCAAGTAAGGATGCGACCCGGCGGCAAAGGCCATCAGCCCTAGAATCCGCCTGAGGCACGCGCGCGCTTCGGCTGCACTGGATGGGCGCTTCAGCGAAAGATGCAATGCGAAGACCACGACAAACATGGCGCACAAGGTTGGATGTCCAAGACGCGCGGCAATCACTGGACTCAATGCAAACAGTGCCCCCCCGAGCAGGCGCTGCCAAGGGTCATGAAGCACGTTGGACACCAAACGCTCACCCGCGAATCCGAGCGCTCCAAACGACAAGCACATGTAGAGACCGATGTACTGAAAGTCATTGGGCATCAGTGGCGCGATGAGCTTCGCGAGAGGCGCAATGCTGGGCACACTGTCCGTAAAGCCCACGGTGGTGCCAGAGGGCTCGTAGTAGTTGGGGATATAGCCGAGCGGAAAGCGCCAAGGCGCATTTTTGAAAAAGAGAAAGCCCATCACTCCGGCCGACCAGTCCTCATCGAAGGCCCACAACACCCGCCAGGGCGAGACGACCGCGCCCATGCCTAGATGAAAAAACCACGCAATGCCGAACCAGAATGCACCGGCGGCTGGACCCCACGACACGAGGCGGCCGCGGAACCGAGCGGGCAATGGGCCAAACATGACCTAGCTGTGTCTCATAAGCATCACTGTTCGTGGCTCGAAATCGAGCTTCAAAACACGCCCTAAAGTCTGTGCCGCGAACGCACTGCGGACATGGCGTCGCCCTACTTCCGACTCGGCTCCCATATGCTCTGAAGGAGCCCGAGGGCGCCTTTGCCATCGTAGCCGAGCTGGTCTGGCGGCAGCGGCGCCCGGGAGACGGCCACACACACGCCTGACGCGACGAGCAGCGCCCCCGCTTGCAGGGACAAGCGTTTCGCCCACGTTGTCGCCCCACGCGAGAGCAGCAACAGCGGCGCCAAAAACATGCACAGTACAATGGCTCCGAAGCCTGCGTACTGGGCCCCCACAAGCTCGGCAAAATTGTGCGGCACGTATCCGGCGCGAACGAGCGGCCACACCAGCTGCTCCAAGGGCCGTGAGACGTCCTCGGGCACGCTCGGGTACACGACAGAGATAAGCCCGATGCGAAGCACGCCAGCCAGCAACAACCCCGCCGCCAAGGCGAACAATCCAGGCCGCAGCCGCGGTGCGCGCTGCGACAACCGAGCGAGCCCCCATGCAGCCGCGAAGGCAAAAAACGGCGGTGCGGCTCCCAAGAGGCGCGGGCCCACGGCCCAGCCCCCGCGCCAATTGTTCGCCGACGACAGCGCGAGCCAGAGCAGAAGCATGCATAGCACACCTACCCCCAAGACCACCCGACGCGCACGCGCGCTGGCGCCCGGCAAGCCCCCAGGCCAAAGCAAGAGGCCCACCGCGGCCACAAGCCCCAAGATCATGAATGGCGACGTGGAAAAGAAGCCGTAGGTGGGATGGTACGCAAGGTTGAGAAAGGCTTTGAGGTCGGGCGTGGCGCTGAAGCCGTAGAAGCCTTGGGCGTGCTTATGAGCGAACTCCGGGTTCTCACAGAACTTGTGGCCGGGCGTGAACATGGACCCAAACGCGCGCGCGTGAAAGTAAAGCACCGCGCCTGTAGGCACCGACGCGCCCAGCGCCAACGCAGCCAAATGTCTGGGGCGCCAGAACACAGCCGGCGCGGCGAGCGCAACGCACGCGGAGAGCACGAAGCCTTGGTAGTCCGTGGCAGTGATACAGGCGGCAAAGAAACCAGTGCATAGTGCACGTATCGTGCGCGCGGGCAGCTTGTCCTCGTGCACCCGCAAGAGCTCTTCGGCCCACAAGCCGAACGCCAGAAAGGCGCAACTAGCGAACAGCGCGTGACTGGTCAGCATCAGCGTATACGCAAGGAAATTGCTGGCGAACGCTACAGCCAGTACCGCCATCAGGCGAAGCGTCGCGTCCCCAACGTATCGCCGCAGCAGGCGCTCAAACGCGACAAGAAAAAGAAAGTTTGGCAGCGCAACCGCCCATGCACGCATGGCGAACACCGCGCCGCGAAAGTACGCAGCGGGCTCTTTGAGCGAGGCAACGCGGGCCGCCGCGACCTTGTAGACCGCGTACGCGGGCACGGCCATGTAGCTCACGCCCGGCGACTTGACGCTGTAGAGCTTGGCGCTCCCATTGGGCTGCGGAACGCGCGCCATGTCGTTGACCCAACCGCGCTCCGCCACCACTTGATCGATGGCAAAGGTGTGTTGGTCTACGAGCGCCAAGGTCATGTAGGCGCGCACATTCTCATTGGGGTTATTAAGCCGCCCCAAGTATGGAAAGCATCCGAAGAACACCAACGCGACCATGGCAAAGACGACGCAATGAAGCCTGCGCTCAGGCGCCGTGAGAACGGCAGGCGTCGTCACCTGGGCCCCCTTTTCCACACCGTCCAGCGATCGAACACCCCTGCTTTGACAAAGGTTCCGCCCGGCGGGGAGAAGCCGCCACCGCGCGTGAGCACCTCGTCGTAAAACGGCATCAGCTCACGCTCGACGGAGACACGCTCGGGCGTCCACTCCCAACGCAGCGGCGCGCGCGTGCCCGGAGGGGGCTGCATGCCGGCACGGTAGTCGAACGGCCAGTGGTCGTAGCCGGCGTAGCTGAACTGAACCAACCCTGGCTTCTGCGCCTGATAGTAGGAGCCCATGTGCAAAAAGGGTGCCCAGTTTACGACCTCGGAGCCCTTGTCGTAGATCAGCGCGGCCACGTTGTGTCCGCCTGGAATGCTGTCGATGGCGCTGTCCAAATCCCCCACTTCTTGGGTCTCGAAGGCGATGTAGTGCTGCGACGTATTGAACACGGCGTAGCCCGAGACACTCCACCCCACGAGCGCGGCCACATGCCCCAATCGGCCTCGTGGAAGGCGCACCAGGAGCGCCGCGCACATCACAAACAACACGGGAAAACGCTGGGAGTAAAGCCAGTAGATGGGCCCGCGAGATTGAGGCGTCACGAAGTAGAGCGCGGCGCACGCTGCCGGCAGCAAGAGGAGCTTGTAGCCCCGCCAGGCGCCGCGGTCGGTTGCGAGCGCGAGGGTCGTGACGCCAAGCGCGGCGACGGCGACCAGCTTCCAAGTAAGGAGATCGGAGTCGTCACGAAACGTATCGCCCAGCCATTGAAAGATTTGTTCGTACGCCTCACGCCAGGGGAGCACGGGGTCCTTCACGTTCTGGGCATCGAGCCCCACGGCCGTGCGCCCGGCTCGGGTGCACAGCGACCAATACGCCATCACCGCGGCAGCAGGCACCATGGGCAGCACAGCGCGCAACCAAGCGCGAGGGCGGCCCCAAGGAAACAGTGCGACGTAGGAAAGCCCAAAGAGCGCGAAGGGAAAGATGTGCACAAAAAAAAGCGTGAACGCCGCTGCGGCGAGCGCAGCTCCACGACGCAACGAAGGCCCCTCCACGTCGCGAAGCGCTAGGCCCACCGCAAACAGCCCGAGCGGAATCCCAAACACGAAGGGCAACAGCCCAAACTGCCACATCACGTTGTAGAGCAACGGCACAGTAAACCACGCGGCGCGCGCATCTACGCCTAGACCATGGAGCACATAGGCCACTGCAAGCGGTGTACCTGCAAGATACACGCACATGAGTCCAAGGTTGGCCGCGAACACGCCGACGACCTTGGAGAGCAAGACGGCCAGGCCGTAGTAGACGAGATACTGCGTGCGCCCGAGCGTAAGCTCATAGGTTTGGCTGTAGCCCCACGCGGCGTCGCCGTAGTGCGTGAGCACGTTGATGGCAGCCATATGAAACGGCAAGTCCTGCAGCGGTGGGTGACGCACGATCCAAGCGGGTACCGTGGCAAGCAACGCATAAAGCGCATGCAGTAGCCCCTCCTGACGCGCGATGCGCGATGCCATAACTTTAACGTTGACGATCGAACTCTGCATGACTAATTACGCGCTCTCTCGGAGCGGGTGATTAGCTCAATTGGTAGAGCAGTAGACTCTTAATCTATTGGCTCCGGGTTCAAGTCCCGGATCACCCACACAAGAAACCCCCGGACGCCTCACAAGGGTTTCCGGGGTTCGTGTTTGCAAGTACCGCGGCCACCCGCCACCAGACCCGGGCCTTTAGCGCACGTCGTTCCTGGCAACATGTTGTGTCCCTAAGAGTTCATTCAGGAGCTCGCGTACTTCTGCCTTGGGGCGCAGGTGTTGGATCAGCAGCGCCGAGGCATCCGTGAATGACTTTTCGAATTCGGCTCCTTGGCGGGTGCGCTCGGCAATTTTCTCGCGCCCTGAGGCCAGGTCTTCGTCTAGCGCTTCGGCATAGCGCGCAAGCTGTCCACGTAGCTCGTCGATCTGGCGGCGTAGCTCACGGGATTGGCCCTCCTTCATTGCAGCCGCCTGTTCGCGCTCGGCGAGGCTTCCACGGCGCACCTCCGACATGGCGCGCGCGGCGCCATACTTCTCGAAGCTTGCGCGCGCCTGCTCCGGCGTCACGCGCCCGGCGGAATCCGCTTCCGTCCGGGCCGCGTCGCAAGCCTTGTCAGCAAGCATCGACTGCTCGCGGATGCGCGACACCTCGGACTGCGCTTGCACGGACTCACGCAGCAGGCGTGACTCCTCCTGCGCGAGCTCCTCGACCTTACGGCCGATTTCGGCCCGAAGCGCTCGGCCTCGCTTCTCAAGCGATTCGAGCTTGCGGGTGTGCATCGCGACTTCGCCTTCGAGGCGACTTGCCTTGGCGGCAAGCGCCCACACTTCATCGACCGCCACCGATACTTCTGAGGGGAGATTCCCCGCCGGGTAGGCGCGACTTACCATGCGCGAGAAAGTGGCGGCGCGGCTGGCCCATTCGGCAACTCCCGGGCTATCCGGGGCAGGTGGTGGGGGCGGTGGAGGAGCCTGATCGGGCGCTCCGGCGTTTGAAGCGTCCCAAACTTGCGAAGGCAAAGAGCGTTGCAAAGCACGCAGTTCCTCGTGCAAGTGATGGGCGTCCAAGAAGCGCTTTTTTCGGTCTTTCTCCAACAACTTGAGCACAAGCGTCTCGGCTGCAGGAGAGATGTCCGGCTTAAATTTGGACGGCTTGGGCGCTGGCGAGCTGCGTTGCATCTCGAGCAAGGTCTCGCGATCGGGCGAGCGAAACGGCAGCTGCCCAGTGAGCATCTCGAAAAACAAAATACCAAGCGCGTACAAGTCGGCCTGGGGCCCCGACTCTTCACCGCGCGCTTGCTCGGGCGACATGTATTCGGGCGTACCGAATACGGCTCCCTTTGGGGCCAGCCTCGGGTCCATCGCCAAGTGCGCCAACCCAAAGTCCAAGATCTTGACGAAGTCTTTGCGACCACCGCGGGTGGTGAGCAAAATATTATCGCTCTTGAGATCGCGATGAATGACGCCGAGGTCATGCGCACGCGCAAGCGCCGCGCACATCTGCTCCAGAATGTCGACGGCGCGTGCGATCGGGAACGGCCCCTTGAGTAGCTCGCTCGATAGCGAGATCCCGACGAGATACTCCATGACGAGATAGAGTTCGTTCTCTTCTGTCTCGCCTATGTCCTGAATGTCGATAATATGTGCGTGATCCACGCGATTTGCAGCACGGGCCTCGCGTAGCATCCAGGCGCGCAGGTGGGTCTCACTGCGCAGATCTGGGCGGATCAGTTTGAGCGCCACCACGCGGTCGATGAGCACATGGCGCGCGCGGTACACGATACCCATCCCGCCCTCGCCAGCGCGGGCTTCAAGACGGTAGCGGCCCGCGATAACGCGGCCCAACATCGGGTCAGTTTTTCCGCTGCGAGGCGTAGAAGACGTCATCGGGATCTCTGGGGGCCGCAAACTAGAAACGAACGTGAAGGAGCGGGAGCTGCACTTGGGTGCGCTGCTGCATGCCAAATTGCTTGAGTTCGGAAGGCGCGAAGACGTTCGAGATCTCGGGCACTGGCACGCCAGGGCTCCAGTGACCTCCACGTAGCCCGATCACAGCCGGAGCTGGCGGCGGACTCTCTGCAGGTGCGTCACTGGCGCTGTAAGAAGTCGCGTTGAGTGAGACCACGATGGTCGGGATGGCAAGCACAAGTCCGCCTGCGAGCAAGCTGAGAGGGATACGACCATCACTCGAGCTGGTCTCGATGTAGTAGCCGCCCACGCCGCCGCCTATCGCTCCGGCGACCGCACCCGCAGCGTGTGCCCAAGGAGAACGAATACCGATGAGGGACTCGGCAAGGACCACCGTTTCCGCACCCAACAACGCGCCTCCGACGATGCCCTTGCCGGACGTGGTCACAATCTGATCGGCCGACGCCGCGCGAGCAGCCGTGAGCAGAAAAGCGACGGCCATAAAGGACCTAGACCCAAAGAGCGATCGATTCATCGGA
>JAYWGI010000349.1:0-5245 GCA_043779025.1 Myxococcales bacterium | reverse complement strand
CTCCCAAGAGTGACTCGCCAAGCGCCGCGCTGCACGTGGCTCCCACCCAAGGCGGCATCTCCGCGGTGTTCACGGGCCGTTTTTAAGGCTTCGTCTCTACGCTCTCTCGGATCCCGCGCAGAGCGTCCGCAGCTGCGTCGCGAAGCTCTTCGTCGATCTTGTCCTCGGGCGCTGCAAAAGGCAGCGTGATCAGCAAATCGGCGACCAGCAGTGTCTCCTTGGGGCCGAGCTGGATCACGTCGAACACCACATGCGCACTTGAGACATTGCCGCGCACAAAGATGCCCTCTACACGCTTTGTGGTCTTGCTCAACGTGGCGACGGGCGCAAAACGCAGAACCTCCCAAAGCACCACAAGACCGCCCACCATCGGTACCTCCAGGTACACATCAGTGCTCGTTGGGGTCATCTCCAGAACGCTTGCTGCGCGGAACCTGCGGGGCGCAAGTTCCCTGTAGTGTGCATAGTCTTTGGCCCGGGCAAGCACCGCAGCAGCCGGTGCGTGTATCAGTGTCTCGGCGTGCCCGTAGCGATCGCTCGCGCCGACGGGCACGCGGTTGGTGCGAAACGATTCAGGCCCAGCGCCTCGTAGCTCTGCCAGATGCGCTTCGGTAGGAGGTTCCGAAGGCCAAGACAAGCGCCGCGCTTCCGTGGGCGGCGCCCGCATGGATGAGGGGGGCGCTGCAGGCGTATTGGGAGCAGGCGCCACGGCCGTCGCCGCTACCGCAACCAGCGCACGTTTCTTCGGGACGCACTTGGCGTGTACAGATTGTGTGTGCAGTGCAAATATGCATACTACACTCATCGAGGCAACGGTGCTCATGTTCACAGCGAGACCCCGCCGAACTGCGCGCGCCCCGTGCTGTTCCACCATGCATAAAGCTCATCGTAAAGCGTTTCCACGCGCGCGCGATCTTGCGCCGGCGGGAGCTCCAATTGCACGCCGGTGGCGCGCGCAAACTCTGAGGCTGCGCGGGTTCGGACTTCGGAGCTCTCCGAGAGCACGCCATCCATCATCCACTCGATAGCGTGCCGTCCCATGGCTGTGCGCGCCCAGCTCACCCAGCGTCGTGCGTCGCGGCCTAAGTCTTGAAAGGTCAGACGCCGAAGCGCGTGGTGCGCAGTCTGCACGACGTCTTCGGAGGAGTCGGCCAGCGCGTCTACAAGCGAGGGCACAGCCAACGGCGCGCCCGTCTCGCCAAGCGCAAACACCAGTGCGCGCCGCGCGTCTTCGCGATCGTGCGCGTCCACCCGGGCTTGCGTCAGCGCCTCGACGACCGCTTTTGGCACTTCGGCTGACGCGCGGCGAAGCGCCTGCACCGCGGCACGACGCACGCGCCCCGATGAGTCTGCAGCGCGCTCGGCAAGCGCAGGCAGCGCGCGCGCGCTGCAAAGCTCGGTGAACATCATCGTGGACCAAAACCGGCGCGTCTCGTCGCTGTCCTGCAGAAAGGGAGCGACGGACGAGGCCGACACATCGCCCAGCGCGAGAAGCAGGGAGAGCAATGCGCCTGCAGAATACACGTTTGGCAACGCATCGCTGTCTTGCACCTGTACGCACGGCCCCGGGAATGCTGCAACCAGGGCGGGGAGCGCTTCGTGGCCGGCGCGCACCAACTCTGCGGCCGCCAGCTGGTCGCCGGCGGCTGCGCGTTCGACCAGCGGCGTATAGTGGTCTGACACATCGATGATCATGCTTGGGAGCTCTTGCTCGGCGAATGAGACGCGGCCCGCGGGCGGCGCTGATTTGCTCGGCGTCCAGACGTGGGGGTCGACGAAGCTGACGGGGACGGCAGGCGGCGGCGGCGGCGGCGGACGTACGATAGACTGCGGAGTAGCTGCAACGGAACGCCGACGCGTAAGGATGAGCCGCTCTAGAGCCGCGCTTGCGTAGGGTGCTGCAGCCTGGATGTCGGCAAGATAGCGCACGTCCAAGGCGCCTTCGCTGTCGTCCCCGTAGAGCACCGCCACCGTACGGGTGGCCACGACAATGGGCACCAACAAGGCGCCGCGACCGTGGTTGCGACCTGTCAGCGCACCAAGCGCTGCATCCTCAGAATTCCATGCAGGATACACAAGTCCGCCTGCGCGCATGTCTCGCACGGCTGCGAGCACACCTCGGATGGGCGTTGCTGATTGTGGCAGAGTGCGGGCCTGCGGAGCATCGCCATGTGCGGCATAGCCTTCGGCGATGTCGCCGCTGAGTAGCCAAAATGCGGAAAATTCGAAGAAAGGCGCCGCAAACTCGAAGAACACATCGAGCACCTCTTCGCGCGTTTTGGCTTGCTCTAGCTCAGCACGAAGGAACGAAAGCGTGAGCGGCCCGCGTCGACGTCCTCGGCCACGCGCAGCCCCTGCCGTACCTGCGAAGCCTTGGCTGTGAAGCACGCGAAGCGAATCGGGGGGCAAACTTGCTGGGCGCACACTCTCGGCCAGCGCGTCGGATTGGGACTGCGCCCAGTCCGCGAAGGGGGTGGAGGCGGGAGGAACGGAGGCCAACCCTGCCGCGCGGAGGAGGGCGCGCGCAACGCGCCGAGGCATGGGTGCTCCGTACAAATCTGCGAGCGCCTCCGCGAGGCGCAAGTATGGCACGACAACCAACGTGTTTGGCGTGCCCAAGCGCTCGCCCAACAGCAGTCGCGTCGCGTCCGATGGAGGCTCTGCCACGGCCGCGACCCACGCTCCGCGAAGATCTCGCCCCAGCGGCACCACATTGAGCCTGCGCGCGGTGTCGGCCGACAGGGCGTGCATGGCGTCCTCGGAAGGCAGCAGCGCCCCAGCAGGGCCTGGGGGGAGCCCCGTTGCGTCGCTCAGTGCTTGGACCAGGCGATGCTCATCGGGAAGCGCCACCTCGTAGAGGTTGGTGAGAAAATCGCCGCCATACACCAGCCTGCGCGCGGAGGCCTCCTCCACCTGCTTGGCAGTGGCCACGTCTCGTTCGATGAGCAGGCGTAGCAGTGACATGGGGGAAAGCCGGATTGTGGCGAGCTCTGCGCGCCCGGGCAAGAACGTTTGTACGTACACGGCCCATTTGACGCCGCGACGCGCGGGCTACGGAAGCCGAAGGGTGCCGGCAAGCGCGACGAGCAAGGCATGCATGCTGGGATGCTCCGGCACGACATCGACCCGCAAGCCCAAGGCGCATGCCTCTCCGCGTGTCGTCTCTCCGATGCATGCAACTTGCACGCGTTCGGGCAATCGCTCTAGGGCGCGGCCGCACGCGAACGCGCGCACCGCGGTGGGCGAAGCGAACACGAGGGCGTCGATCTCCCCGGCTTCCACAGCCGCCCAGAGTGCCGACGCATCGCCCAGCAGGGTCCGGTAGACTGCCAGTGTTTGCACAGTGCGCCCTGCGGATCGGAGCATGTCTGCGAGCTCCGGGCGGCTCTGCTCCGCCCCAAGAACAAGGACCTTTGCCTTCGTCGCCGTCTGCTGCAACAGCGCTTCGGCAAGGGCCGTTCCGGTCTGATTCGTTGCTGGCACCAATGGCCTCTCGGCGAGGTGCTCCGCGCGCAACGCGGCTGCGGTGAGTTCACCCACGGCCGCAAAGTGCACGCTTCTGGCAGACGCATCGCGCAACGCCGCCCTTGCTTCTCCCATGGAAAAAACAACGCCATTCACGCTTGTAAAGGCAACCACATCGCCCGCGACAAGGGATTGCAACGCAGCGCAGAGTTCGCCGTGGTCTGCAACGGGTGCAATCTGCAGCAATGGAAACACACAAGGAACGCCCCCCTGCTCGAGAACCTCCCTCGCACTATGTTCACACTGTGCCGCGTCGCGCGTGAGCGCCACACGCACGCCCGCCAAACTCGCCCGCGTCAAAGCCCCGCGCCTACTGGTCGGGCGCGCAGGTGGAGACGCCGGCGCCTACGATGACCTGAGGGAAGGTTTGGACGACCCCGGTCAAACCCGTTTCGGGATCGAACTTGGTGGCCATGCTGTTCGCGCCGCCGAGTGTCGTTGTAAACATGTAGAACGCACCTGCGTAGCGAGCGAATGCCCAACCCTGACCGAAGTCTAGCGTCGGGAAAGCTTGCTCGCCGATGACCGTGGCATTGGACTTGTCGAGTTCTCCGATAAAGGTGCCGGGCTGTCCTGTACGACCGTAGAAGCCGAACAGACGGCCGTCGCCTGAGCCCGTGAGTTCCATTCGGCCTACACCAGGCTGAAACTCCGAGATAAATGTTTGCCGGTTGCGCACGACATCGACCGCGCCGAGGCCGCTGCCGCCCGCGCCAAGGTTTGGATCCCCCGCAACAAAGAGGGTTTCCACGCCCGGCGCACCCGCGCCCCCGTTGGCCGAAAAGCCCATGCCGAAGCGCGAGAGCGCATCGCCGTTGGTGTTGTACCCCGTGAAAGCACACGCAGCCGTCTTGGTGCTCACGCGATAGAGGTTGCCGTCCGCGAAGATCACGTACGCGACGCCGCGGCGGTCCACCGCCATCGAAAATGGATGAGACGCACTGGGCAGGCGAGGGTCCGTCGCGTTGGGGCATTGAATCGTGCCCACGTCACGCACGGCCCCGGATGGGGGGTAGTAGGAGTAGAGTTCGTCGCTGTCCGAGACGAGGTAGATGAAGTTGGTTTCAGGCGATTCGCAGTCGAGTTTGACAAAGGCGTCGACGGGGGGCAGCGCCGCGTCGATGGGCGGGGGCTTGCTGGCATCCGAGGCCGCGTCCGGCGCCGCATCGGGCCGGGTGTCTGTTGGCACGGACGCGTCGCGGACGCGACGGTTCGTCTCTGGCGGCGCGACGACCGCTTCGCCCTCACGTGGCTCCACGTTGAGCGCACTGCGCGCCCCACAGGCCACGAGTGTTCCCAAACAAGCCCAAATTGTGAGACGTCGCATCCTTTTGGCCATAGTCGGAATCTGGCCAAGCGCAAGGGGCACGCGCGAAAAAATGCGCTACCCTATCGGGATTCTCCATTTCACTCCAAAGTTCGCGAACAATGCATACTACACGGACAAAACGCGTAGCGAGCCGCCTACATCCAGTGCGTTCTCGAGAGCTACCTGCAGCGTCCGCTTGCTCCACTTGATGGCGGCCATCAAGCCCTCACCGCGTGCCAAGCGCCCGGTGATAAGCGCGCTCAAAGTGCAGCCGCCGCCATGCAGCGTTTTGCCAAGCGGCAAGCGCGGCGTGCGGAGCTCCATCACCGTGCCATCGTCGAACACCACCACATCGACGCAGTCTTTGCCCTTCAGGTGCCCGCCCTTGATAAGGGCCGCGTTGGCGCCCAT
>JAYWGI010000348.1:0-1946 GCA_043779025.1 Myxococcales bacterium | reverse complement strand
AGCGGGACGCGAACCAAGTTTCGCGCCACCGACGCGAGATCGGACCGCTCACTTTTCACTCCCTCGACCAGCTCCAACTTAAGACGGCTCAACTCTTTCTCGTCGCGAGTCGGCTCCATCCACTCTTCCAAGAGCAGCGTTGAAGCCGTCTCAAAGTCTTTGGCCATCACCTTCACCGAAAGCCCAGCGGCATCGTCCCCAATGAGGGCGCCGTGCTCTGCTCCAAGCGATTGCCAGGCGGACGCGAGAGCCTCTACAGAGTGTTTCGCTGTTGCACGCTCCGCCAACCTCCACCGCACGGTAGAGACTGCGCTGCGTGACGAAAACCCAACCATCGTCATACGCACGACGGGGACGTCGTGCATCTCATAGATGATCAACTGAATGCCATTCGGTAGTTTGCGTGCATCGGCCTTCGGGAACACGGGCGCCGCAAGCTTGCCTGGCTCCGGTGCCTTGTCGCGAAACGAGGCTGCAGATGACGAGGCCGTACCGGTTGGCGCAATGGCCGCAGGCTCTCCGCCAGCAGCTGCGTTTGGCGGCGCTTTACCGGCACCGGCGCCGCCGCAAGCCACAGCAAACACAAGTGTGCACAATGCAATCGTTCTCATTTCGAAACCTCCCCCTTCAGTGCAGCCAAACGTCCGGCCACGGGCGCCGCCTTGTTGGCGGTGACACGAGTGACCACCCGCGGTTTGCCCAGCACCCAGTGTTTTGCCGCATCGAGCATCGTTTTTGGCGTCACCGCCTCATAGCGCGCGACGTCCTTGGAAAGATACGCCGGGTCGCCCGTGTAGTGGGCGTACATGTTGGCCGTCTCCGCGCGCTCCGAGAGTGACTCCGCACCAAATACGTGGCTCGTCACCAGCGGCGTGCGGGCACGCCGGACCTCGGCTTCCGTCGCACCCGATTTGGCAAAAAGCGCGAGTTCGGCGTCGATAAGCTTAAGGGCATCTTGCACCTTTTTACCGTCGGCCATGCGCACCACGATCTCAAACGTGGAGCCCAATTGGCGCGAGGCTTGATACACATTCACAGCCGTCGCCAACTGCTTGTCGTGCACAAGGAGCTTGTGAAGCCGCCCCACGCCCTCGGCGCCGAGCAGCGCGCCAAGCACATCCAAGTCTTCGTCCCCTTCTGCAAAAAAAGCCGGACTCGGAAACGACAACCGGAGCTCATTGCTAGGCACATTGGCTTCGACGTCGACCTCGGCCGATCGCGCCAGCGGCGCTACGACTGTTGGGGCTTTGCGCACCACCTCTGCCCCCTTGGGCAAGTCGGAGAAATACTTCGCCACCAATATTTTTGCTCGTTCTGGCGTCACATCGCCCGCAAGCACCAACGTCGCATTGCTGGGCACATACCAGGTGCGGAAAAAAGCGCGCACGTCATCGAGTGTGGCGCGGTCCAAGTCCTCCGGTGTTCCGATGGTGGTCAGGCGGTAGGGGTGACCCACCGGGTAGAGCGCCTCAAGCACGAAGCTATGCACCATGCCGTAGGGCGCGTTCTCGTAGTTCTGACGTCGCTCGTTTTTGACCACCTCACGCTGCGAGTCGAGCGTGGCTTGGTCCACGTGGTCCAGCAAAAAGCCCATGCGATCGCTCTCTAACCACAGCGCACGCTCCAAATCGGCCGCGGGCACTGTCTCGTGATAATTGGTGCGGTCGTCGTTGGTCGTGCCGTTCACGTCGCTCGCCCCCACAGCCTCCAAGAGCTTGAAGAACTGGTCCTCGGGGACGTGCTTCGAGCCCTGAAACATAAGATGCTCAAACAGGTGCGCGAAGCCATTGCGGCCCACGGGCTCGTCTTTGGAGCCCACGTGGTACCAAACATTGACGGACACGAGCGGCGTTCGGTGATCGGGGATCACCACCACCTCAAGGCCATTTGCCAGGCGTTCTCGGACGAGCGCCGGGCCCGCCGCGTGGGCTGACACGGAGGACAAG